>JAZQSB010000177.1:0-2448 GCA_045629885.1 Eubacteriales bacterium
ACGGTTCGGTGATAGACTTTGGTTACTGTGATTCTGAAAATGACGTTTACCGCTATCAGTCGGCTGAGTATGACGTGATCCGTTTTGACGAATTGACGCATTTTACTGAAAGGATGTATGTGTATTTGTTATCGCGCGTGCGCGGGGCAAACACATATCCAAAGCAGATAAAAAGCTCAACTAATCCGGGGGGAATAGGACACACATGGGTGAAAGCGCGCTTTATAGATACGGGCGCACCGAATGAAGAACACCTGGGGAGGATTTTTATTCCTTCACGAGTTACGGATAACACTTTTTTAATGAAGGCAGATCCGGGATACGTGAAGCGTCTTGAAAAGCTTTCCAAAAAAGACAAGGAGGCGCTTCTTCACGGTAACTGGGATATCTTTGACGGGCAGTATTTTACAGAGTGGAATCGGAATATTCACGTTATTGCTCCGTTTGAAATACCGAAAGACTGGCGAAGGTATTTTGTTATGGACTACGGACTTGATATGCTTGCCGGGTATTGGATTGCGATGGACACATGGGGGCGTGCGTATGTTTATCGCGAAATATACGAGAGCGGGCTTATCATATCCGAGGCGGCGAGGAAAATTCGGGAAGCAACGGATGAGAAAATCCACAGTTATATCGCGCCTCCTGATTTATGGAACAGACGTCAGGATACAGGCAAGAGTGCTGCTCAGATATTTGCGGAAAACGGGGTTCCGGTGACAGCAGCGAGAAATGAGCGTGTGCAGGGGTGGTACAACCTGAGAGAATGGCTTTCGCCATTCCGTGACGAAACGGGAAAGGCAAGCGCATATCTCCGTATTTTTTCAAACTGTACAAACCTGATACGTACGTTACCTGCGGTGGCGGTGGATGCGAAAAATCCGAACGATGTGTCAAACACTCCTCATGAGCTTACCCATGCACCCGACGCAATACGATATTTTGTTGCGGGAAGACCGGTTCCTGCAGTAGCTTTACAGGTTGATGACGGTGACAAACCTGAATTTGACAAACAGATAGACAATTTACTTAAATTTTCTTAATAGGGAGGATGATTTATGGCGAAAGCCTCAAAAAATACCGTGTCGCCCAACATGGTATACACAAAAGCATATGAAAAATTCCGTGGTGTGGACTTTTCGCAGGATGCATCAATGGTAGATGACGAACACTCACCGTATGCGCAGAACCTGATTTCGGATACAGATGGCTTTCCGGAGAAGCGTCTTGGGTGGAGAACAGTGGAAGCTTTTGAACAGCGGATAAACGGTATTTTCAGCTTCGGCAGTAAGGAAAACAACTGTATGGTGGTTCACGCGGGAACATCTGTTTACAAGCTGCAGGACGGAGAAATGACCGAGCTTATAACCGGAATTGCAGATGCACGTTCACAGGGGAAGTATTTTAAGGGCAAGCTGTGTATTCTCACAGGTGAGGAATATCTCGTGTTTGATGGAGAAGCCTGTGTGCGCGCAGGTGAGTTTGAGGGGATGTATGCGCCTATAACGCTTATGTCGAGAGCGGGAATAAAGGTTGGAAGTGGAGATGTTCTCAAAGATGCAACCTTTCTGGACTGGGATGAGAATGGGGTTTTAAAAAATAAAGACGGAACAGAGGTGAATCCGGGAGCGATGCCAGATGGCGCAGGAGTCAACCTTGTTTCAGGGAAGCGCAAGAATCATTTTGAAGTGAGCCAGACCTACAGCACACTTGTGCTCGATGGTGAAATAGATGTTGGAACGAGAGTGACAATGAGATGCATCGCGACAGGAGAGGAAATGTTCAGCCTTATTTATGATTCGGATATAGGAAGGCAAAAATATTTTTCTTATTCTGTATCTTCTGAAGAATCGATAAAAACCGATCTGTTTATTGAAATGTCTACCAGTACGGCACCATATGATAAACCTTATGTTGTTATCGGCAATTCGAAAAAGAACGGATGCAGCTATATCCTTTGTTATCCGAATCTCTCAAAAATCAGCGGTTACACGCATATTCCGGGAGTTGATAACTTTTCGATCGAGTTTACGCATACCGTTGAAGGATATGCCGAGAGGATAGACAAATGCACGGTGATGGATGTGTATGAAAACAGGCTTTTCTTTTCGGGAAACCCCGATTATCCGAATGCAGACTGGTACTCGGGAGTAAATGATCCGCTGTATGTGCCGGATATAAATTATACGGAGATAGGAATGGATTCAAGCCGCATAATGGGGTATCTGCGAACGGGAAGCGAGCAGGCAATACTGAAAAGCGACGGCGATGATGCAACGATTTATATGCGTTCGTACAATATGCTTTCTGACGGAAAGGTAATATTCCCGATAAAGCACGGTACCTCAGGAATTGGCGCCATTGCGCCTCGTGCTGTCTGCACATTTCTTGATGACCCGCTTTATCTGTCACGCAATGGAGTTTAAGTCGGAGGCCAAGCGGTCTTAG
>JAZQSB010000178.1:0-8332 GCA_045629885.1 Eubacteriales bacterium
GGGAAAAACCGCCGTGCTTGTCGAGCGCCTTTTGGGGAGGATAACCGAGGAAGGGCGGGATGTTACGGAGTTTCTTATAATAACGTATACAAAAGCGGCGGCGACTGAGCTTCGACGCAAGATATATGAAGCTCTTTCAAAATATGCGCAACTTCACCCGCGTGATAAGCATATACGTCGTCAGATTGCGCTTGTGGGAAGTGCGAGAATATCAACCGTACATTCCTTTTGCACATGGCTTCTCCGGAATTTTTCGGACAACCCCGCGCTTGCGGGCGGATTCCGCGTACTGGATGAGAACGAGACACAGTTAATTCTTGAAGAACAGCTTGTCGAGCTTATTGAAGAAAAATATGACGAAGGCGAAAAGAGCTTTCTTTCACTTTCGGCATATCTCAGCGGCGCGAGAAGCGATAAAGCGCTTTTCGGTGCGGTGCTCCAGCTGTATGAGAAAAGCATAAGCCATCCGTACCCTGAAAAATGGCTCTCGAAGGTTGCGGAGGCATATGGCGTATCACGCGCGGAAAGCATCAGGGATACGGTGTGGGGAGAATATGCATTTACGGCGGCAAAGCAAGCGCTTTGCAGCTGCATGGAAATCCTTGACCATATGATAGCTGATGTTGAAAAGAACCCGGAGACCGCTGCGGTTTATGCCGAGGTGCTGTGTGACGAACGTGATATGCTTCGTAGGGCTGACAGCGACACGTGGGACGGACTTTTGGAGGCTGTTTCAGCAATAGAGTTTCCTCGTATGCCAAGCTCCAGAAAAATTGAGGATAAAAGCATACCGCAGCGCATCCGCGCAATGCACGACCGCGTAAAGCATGAGTGCGGCGAGATAACGGAAAAGTTTCTTACTGCTCCGTCGGATGAGCTTCTCGCAGAGCTTTTCGCGCTTTATCCGCATATGTGTGAGCTTGCCGCGCTTGTTGGAGAGCTTGCCTTCCGTTTTGGCAGGGAAAAGCTTCGCCGCGGTGTGCTTGATTATTCCGACCTTGAGCATTATGCAATAGAGCTTCTTGTTGCAGAATATGATGCAGAGCGTGATATTGTTGTTCCAAGTGATGTAGCGCGCGAGGTTTCAAAAAACTTCTGCGAGATACTTTTAGACGAATTTCAGGACAGTAACAATGTTCAGGATATAATTTTCCGCGCGGTATCGCGCGATGAAAAAAACATCGTTATGGTTGGAGACGTAAAACAGTCAATATACCGCTTCCGGCTTGCCGATCCTACGATATTTATGAAAAAGTATAAGAGCTTTAAAAGGTATGAGGATGCCGTGGACGATGAGCCGAGATGCATAACTCTTTCACAAAATTTCCGTTCACGTCCTGAGGTTCTTGGTGCGTCAAATGCATTTTTCTCGCGTCTTATGTCGGAAAAGCTCGGAGATGTTGACTACACCGAGGAGCATTTCCTTGTCCCGCGTGAGAATATCCCCGATGCAGGCGTTGGGGACAAGTCTTGTGAGTTTTATCTTGTCGACAGAAAGGGAAGCGAGCTTTCCTCTGCCGAGGATGAGGCAAGGTTTGTTGCATCAAAAATCCGAGAGCTTATTGATAGCGGGTTTCAGGTTTGCGACAAGGACGGAACCCATCGCCGCGCAGAATACCGCGATTTTGCCGTACTATTGCGCTCAGTTTCCGGAAATGCCGAAGGTTACGAGCGGGCGCTGCGTGATGCGGGAATACCCTATGCTTCCCCAAGAGAGGAAGGGATTCTTTCTAAAAGCGAGGTAAATACAATTGTTTCATATCTCTCGGTTATTGACAATCCCACCTCGGATATTCCGCTTTTGGCGCTTCTGAAATCTCCATTGTTTGCATTTTCTGCGGATGATTTGTGCTATATCAGACGTGAGGCTGACGGCGCCCTTATTTATGCAATGGAGAAGCTTGCATCAAAAGAAGGGCAGACCGCAAAAAAGTGTCGCGCATTTCTGGGCGAGCTTTCGGCTCTGCGTTCACACACACGCGGAGCAAGCGCCGCGTCTATTATATGGGAGATATACAACCGGACGAATGCTCTCGGGCTTTTCGGTGCACTTCCGTGTGGCGAGGAGCGGCAGAGAAATCTCATAGAGTTTTATAAATGCGCGGGAGCATTTGAGAATTCCGGATATTTTGGACTTTATCGGTTCGTATCGCATATAGCACGTCTTGCAGAGCGCGGCGGGGATATTCCTGCCCCTGCGGCATCGGCGGGAAATGCAGTAACGATAATGACGATTCACAAATCAAAGGGACTGGAATTTCCTATAGTGTTCCTCGGCGGATGTATACGCAATTTCAACACCGACGATATAAGACATCCTGTTCTTATCCACCCCCAGCTCGGCGTAGGGCTTCGCTTCCGTGATGCGGAAACCGGGACAGATTATTCAACCGTTGCAAGAGATGTTATAGGAAACGCGTTAATTTCCGAAATGAAGAGTGAGGAGATGCGCATACTGTATGTTGCGCTTACGCGTGCGCGGGAAAAGCTGTATCTCGTTGCCTCCCATAACAATGCGGTAAAGATGATAGAAAAAACTCTTCTGGAAAACGCATACCCCGAGCTTGATAATAAAATGCTTTTGTCAAGCATGGGAACGCAGGCGTGGTTTATATTGCCCCTGCTTCGGACATCAAGCGGAAACGAGCTTCGGGAATATGCGGGATTTCTGCCGATAGATGCAGACAGCCTTGGTGGGATAAAAGCGCATGTTGTGCAAACCTTTGACGTGGAGATGTCATCTTTAGAGGAGAAAGAAAAGAAACAGGAATGGGAAGAAAATACAGAAAAAATCAAGGAAATGCTAAGCTTCAGCTACGGATATATCACCGCAACGGAAACTCCGTCAAAGCTTACGGCAACGGGACTTCATTCTGACGGAGGTGCGCATGTGTCTCCTCGCAGACGAAAAACACCGAGACCTGCATTCCTGCAGGAAAAAGAGCTTACGCCGACGGAGCGGGGAACTGCTTTGCATATGGCAATGCAATTCGCGGATTTTGAGAAGTGCGCAAGCGTCCAGGGTGCAGAGAAAGAACTTGCACGTCTCGTTCGTGAAAAGTATCTTTCAAAGACACAGGCCGCGACCGTGGATGCGGAGAAAATTGCTGTGTTCACAAACTCTCCGACAGGGCAGGAGATGCTTTCTGCAAAAAACGTTGCGCGCGAAGTTAAGTTTTCGGTTCTTCTTCCGGCGGATGAAATGCTTGGAAAAGAAGAACTTTCCGGAGAACAGGTTCTTTTGCAGGGTGTTATGGATATGTATTACGAGACAGACTGCGGGATAACGATAGTCGATTTTAAAACTGACCGCCGCCGTCCCGAGGGGGAGTTTCTCCAAAAGTACAGTGACCAGCTTCGCACATATCGCCGCGCGTTGTTTGAGATGACGGGAAAGACGGCAAAAAGCCTGAGGCTTTATCTTGTAAATCACGGCGAGTATATAGAGGTGGAATAAAAAAATGCCAAGGCAAATTCGCCTTGGCATTATCAGTAATATATTCTCTTACTTTATATTATTCTTGCGCGGACAACGTTGTCAAGTGCAGAGATTTGCTCAAGGAGAGCATCATCTGCATCATCGTCAAGGTCAACCATAGTGTAAGCCCAGTCTTTCTTTGAAGCATTCTGCATACTTGCAATGTTGTGACCCGCATCAGAAATAGCAGAGGTAATGCTGTTTGCAGTGTTCGGGAGATTCTTGTGAAGCACGCAAACGCGGCTCTTTCCGTTCATCGGCATGCAAACCGTCGGGAAGTTTACAGAGTTTTTGATATTGCCCTTGAGGATGTAATTCTTGAGCTCGTCAACTGCCATAACGGCGCAGTTTTCTTCACTCTCCGGGGTTGATGCGCCGAGGTGCGGAAGTGCAACAACGTTCTCAGCTCCGATAAGCGCGGCTTCTGGGAAATCAGTTACGTATTTTGCAACCTTACCGCTCTGAAGTGCAACAAGAATATCATCGGAATTTACGAGCGTACCGCGTGCGAAGTTGAGAATGCGGACACCGTCCTTCATAACGGAGATTGTCTTTTCGTTTATCATACCCGTTGTTTCCGGAGTTGCCGGAACGTGGATCGTGATATAATCGCTCTTTTCATAAATTTCGTTGATGTCGGTGCAGTGCTTGATGGAACGGGAAACGCTCCATGCAG
Source organism: Eubacteriales bacterium (assembly GCA_045629885.1). Lineage (GTDB taxonomy): Bacteria > Bacillota > Clostridia > Oscillospirales > JAAYXM01 > SIG480. The sequence goes on from JAZQSB010000178.1 coordinate 4,155, forward strand.
CATTGACGGAGAGATACGGGTCATAGCCGAGAACCGTCATACCGAGACGCTCTGCAGCATTCGCAACAAGAACGCCGATTGCGCCAAGACCGATAACGCCGAGAGTTTTACCCTCGATTTCAGGACCGACAAACTGTCCCTTGCCCTTTTCAACAAGCTTTCCCACTTCGTCGCCCTTGTCAGCAAGAGTCTTCGCCCATTCAATTCCCTCTGCAATCTTACGGGAAGAGAGGAAAAGACCGGTGAGAACAAGCTCTTTAACAGCGTTTGCATTAGCACCCGGAGTGTTGAAAACAACGATACCAGCCTCTGCTGCGCGGTCAAGCGGGATGTTGTTCACGCCGGCGCCTGCACGTGCGATGCACAGAAGTTCGGGATTAAACTCTTCGTTGTGAAGGTCAGCTGAGCGGACGAGCATAGCTGCAGGGCTTTCAATGTCTGCGCCGCAGGTGAAAACATCTGACGGGAGACGGCTGAGACCGTTGGATGAGATTTTGTTCATTAATTTTACGTTATACACAGGAAATACCTCCTACTTGTTCTTAACTTCAAAGTCACGCATGAATGCAACGAGCTTTTCTACGCCCTCAACCGGCATTGCGTTGTAGATAGATGCGCGCATACCGCCAACAGAACGGTGTCCCTTGAGAGTGAGAAGACCGACAGCTGCAGCTTCTTTTACAAACTTAGCATCAAGCTCCTCATTGCCTGTTCTGAACGTTACGTTCATAAGTGAACGGGAATCCTTCTCTGCGTGCGGGATAAACATCTTGCTCTCATCGAGGAAATCATAGAGTAACGCTGCTTTTGCACGATTGATTTTCTCAAGCTCGCCGATGCCGCCGAGAGATTCAATCCAGTCAAGAACGAGACCGCAAACGTAAATCGGGTATGTGCTCGGAGTATTGTACATGGACTCTTTTTCTGCCATAACAGCCCAGTCCATAACGGTCGGGGTGTCAGGACGTGCATTGCCGAGAAGGTCCTCACGGACGATAACAACGGTGAGTCCTGCAGGTGCCATATTCTTCTGTGCACCGGCATAGATAACGCCGTATTTTGTAACATCAATTTCCTCTGAGAGAATGCAGGAGGACATATCAGCAACGAGCGGAACATTACCTGTGTCGAGAAGATAGTTCCAGTGTGTACCGTAGATTGTGTTGTTTACGCATATATGTACATAATCTGCATCGGGGGAGAGAGAAAGCTCTTCCTGCTTCGGAATGCGGGCGAAGGTTTCGGGCTTAAGATCGGCTACAACGTTTGCAATACCGTATTTCTTGCCCTCCTTGGCAGCATTGCCGGAGAACTGACCGGTGATGATATAATCCGCCTTGGTTTTCATAAGGTTCATCGGGATGGATGCAAACTGGAGGGATGCACCGCCCTGAAGGAAGAGAACCTTATAGTTTGCCGGAATGCTGAGAAGTGCGCGGAGCTTTGCTTCGCAAGCCTTGATAATATCATCATAAACCTTTGCGCGATGGCTCATTTCCATAACGGACATACCGGAGCCGTTGTAATTCAACATCTCGTCACGAGCGCGGCAAAGAACCTGCTCGGGGAGCATGGAAGGACCTGCGGAAAAATTGTAGACACGATTTTCAAACATATGAAAAACCTCCGATAAAAAATTTGCTGAAAAATATTGATAATACCTTATATTATATAACTATACGCGGCACTTGTCAAATAAAAACCGGATAAAAATGTCAGAAAAATAACGTTTGATTTCACGCATAAAACAACTGCGACAAATTATCTTTGCCGCAGTTTGCTTTTTTTGTATGTTTTCTATAAAAGACGTCTTTACTTAATGCCCTTGATGCGATCAAGCGTATCCCATATACCGTGCATATACATAATGCCGAGTGCGCGGTCGTAAAGACCGTAGCCGGGGCGGACATTACCCGGACCTTCTGTCCAGAGGTGTCTGCCGTGGTCAGGACGGATATATCCCTCAAATCCGCAATCATGGTATGCCTTGACGATTTCAAGGATGCCTGTGTCGCCGTCGCAGTCACGGTGAGATGCCTCGGAAAAGTCACCATTCGGGAAGTCCTTGACGTTTCTGATGTGAGCGAATGCGATTCTGTCGCAATGCTTGCGGACGATTGCCGCAACATCGTTGTCCGGATTTGCGCCGAGCGAGCCGGAGCAGAGTGTTAAGCAGTTGTAGGGATCGTCAACCATCTTGAGGAAGCGGTCGATGTTCTCCTCATTGATGAGAAGACGCGGAATACCGAAGATATCCCATGGCGGATCGTCCATATGTATAGCCATTTTGACGTCGCACTCGTGGCAGGTGGGCATAATAGCCTCGAGGAAATATTTGAGGTTCTCCCAGAGCTTTTCGTGGGTAACGCCCTCGTATGCCTTAAACAGCTCGTCAAGCTTTGCCATTCTCTCAGGCTCCCAGCCGGGGAAGGACATATTGTACTTCTCCGTAAAGCCGAGAATGTAATCAGCCATTGCCTTGTAGTCATCCTGAATCATGCCCTTTTCATAGAAAAGAGCAGTGGAGCCATCGCCGACCTCGTGGAACAGGTTGCTTCGTGTCCAGTCGAAGATGGGCATGAAGTTGTAGCAAATAACCTTTACGCCGAATTTTGCAACGTTGCGGATGGTCTGTTTGTAGTTTTCGATGTATTTATCGCGTGTAGGGAGACCGATTTTAATGTCATCGTGAACATTTACGGATTCGATAACATCCATATTGAAGCCGTATTCGTCAAGCTGGCGCTTAACCTCGGCGATTTCGTCTTCCTCCCAAATTTCGCCCGGCATCTTGTGATGAAGTGCCCAGACGATACCGTCAACGCCGGGGATCTGCTTGATATCGGAAAGGCTGATTTTGTCGTTGCCTTCGCCGTACCAGCGGAAAGTCATTTTCATAATTATCGCTCCTTTTGTGGCTTTTTTTTTACATTGTATCACAAATTGGATATAATTGCAATGTGCGTTAAAAATAAAACATTGATTTCCAAAAAAGGAGCAAGCCAAATCGCTTGCTCCGACGTGGTGGAGACGAAGAGGATCGAACTCTCGACCTTACCGATGCGAACCGTACGCTCTCCCAGCTGAGCTACGCCCCCACAATTAACAAAGTATATTATAACAAAACATAATGTAATTGTAAAGGCTTTTTGCATTTTATTTTGCAAAAAGCCTTTTACTTTATGGTAAAATTCAGCAATTATTCAGCTATATTTCCAAGGAATGCGCGAAGCTTTTCGTTTGTGCCGTCAAAGACCTGCTCGGGTGTGCCGTCTGCCTCGATAAGACCGTCTGCCATAAAGATTATGCGGTCGGAAACATCGCGCGCGAACTTCATTTCGTGTGTGACAATGACCATAGTCATATTTGTATCGGCAAGCTCACGGATAACGCGTAAAACCTCCTGCGTAAGCTGCGGGTCAAGCGCCGAGGTCGGCTCGTCAAAGAAAAGCACCTTCGGGGAAAGCGCAAGCGCTCGCGCAATCGCAACGCGCTGCTGCTGACCGCCGGAAAGCTCACACGGATAGTTACCTGTCTTGTCTGACAACCCTACGCGTGCAAGAAGTGATTCTGCATGCTCGCGTATCTCATCGAGTATCTGCTTCTTGTTCTGCTTATAGTCCGGACGTTCCTTTGCAAGAAGCGATGGTGCCAGCATAACGTTAACAAGCGCACTGTACTGTGGGAAAAGGTTATACGACTGGAACACAAGTCCGCAGGCAAGCTGCCAGCGGCGCTGGTCGGCTTTTGACTTGCCGAGGTTCTTCTCCGAGTTGTAAAATTCATCCCCGTCTATTGCTATTCTTCCGCTTGTGGGTACTTCAAGTGCGTTTATGCAACGGAGAAGAGTTGTTTTTCCGCTTCCGGATGAGCCGATAACGGAAAGAACCTCGCCCTTTTCCATTGAAAAGTCTATACCGCGGAGAACCTCGGTCTTGCCGAAGCTTTTATAAAGATTGTTTACTTCCAATATAGCCATGGCTTAACCTCTGTAATAGTCGAGTTTTTTCTCTATGTACCCAAAGAGAACGGTGAGAATTCCGTTAAATGCGAGGAAGTAGAGCGCTGTTGAGAAAAGCGGACCGATAAGACCTTGCTTTGTGAAACGCTCTGCGCACATAATAATTTCTGTTACCGCGACAACGCGGGCAAGAGAGGTGTCCTTTACAAGAGTTATA
>JAZQSB010000179.1:0-4771 GCA_045629885.1 Eubacteriales bacterium
CTGCATTATGGCGGCAACCTGCGCACCGATTCTCGTGCGTATGGGTGTTCCGGATGTTGCGGCACATTTCTTTGTTTTCTACTTCGGTATTGTTGCTGATCTTACCCCGCCGGTTGCCCTTGCGGCATATGCAGGCGCGGCTATTGCTCAGGCAAACCCGATGAAAACCGCGATTACGGCAACGAAGCTTGCAATAGGCGCATTTATCGTTCCGTATGTGTTCGCGCTCAATCCTGCTATGTTGTTTGTAGATACAACCGCTGCCGAGGTTGTTTTAATATGCATAACCTCTCTTGTAGGTATATTTGGCGTGTCGGCAGCTCTTGAAGGATATCTGTTCGTGAATATGCCGTGGTATCAGCGCATTATCAGTGCTGTCGGCGGTCTGCTTCTCATCTATCCGGGCGCGGTTACGGACGTAATAGGTCTTGTTCTTGTTGCTGTTGTAATCGTGCTCCAGATAATAAGCAAAAAGCATCACGCAAAACAGCTTTCAGTTTAAAACCAAAACAACGGACAGTTTCACAGCTGTCCGTTATTTTATGGGTAATATTCATAAAAACAGTCATATCTTCCGCTTTACGGCATACATATCTAATATAAATTTCTTGAAGGGAATGTGTATGATGATAGTATTTACCACAAAGCTTACAAGGCGAAAGATAGTTTCGGGAATCCTTGCACTGTGTATAATTATATGCTCTGCGTTTGTCATTATCCGTGACGGGGCAGGAGATAACACGGTATCTGTATCTGATGAGCAAAAACCGATTCATGAGGGGAAGAAGCTTAAAACAAATGAAGAGCGCGTCGCATTACTTAATGAATACGGCTGGGAAGTTGATAATGAGCCTCTTGAGTTTATGGAAGTAAAAATTCCCGATGTGTTTGATGGCGTGTATAACGAGTATAACGAAATCCAGAGGCGGCAGGGGATGGATCTCGCTGATTATTCAGGCAAACGCGTTATGAGGTATACATATAAAGTAAACAACCACCCCGGCAATGAAGAAGGAGTGGTTGCGAATATCATAGTGTATAAAAACAAGCTTATCGGGGGCGCTGTGTGCACACCAAAGCTCGGCGGTTTTATGCACGGTCTTGCGGAAACAGCCGAAACAGTAGAGCAGGAATCGGCAGAGCCGGCTCCCGATAAAGAAAATTCTTAAATGGCTTTCTTTTTTCCTCCGGAGATTTTTTAACGTCCCGATTTAAAATCAAGATAGTTCTGTAGTATAAGCGCTGCTGCAACGGAATCAACCTTTGCACGGCGCTTTTTGCCGTGATATCCCGTTTCGGATAATATTCTGTGCGCATCCACAGTAGTGCATCGCTCGTCCCACAGAATAACCGGAAGACATAGCCGTTCACGCAGTTTTTCTGCAATAGCTTCGCTCTTTTTTGCGCGGTCACCGATGTCTGCATTCATATGCTTTGGATATCCCAGAACTATTTCCTCGGCTTTTCTTGATGCTATGCTCTCGCACAGCTCATCAAACGCCTTTTCGGGATTTGTGACGTTGATTGTAAAGCTCTCTCCGGCAAGAAGCCCCATAACATCTGAAAAGGAAACTCCTATCCGCTTATCTCCATAGTCTATACCTGCAATTCTCATTGACAAAACCTCCGCCTTGGGGTATTATATATTTGTGGTTTACTGATATATAAATACCATAAGCGTAAGCGAAATGGTATAATGCAGCCATATTTTCTGGTTTCCGGCGAAGCCGGAGAGGAAAATGGCTTTAAATCAGTATAATAGCTGCTTTTGCAGCTATTATACCATAAAATACCTGCCTGTTACAACAATATTTTTTCTTTTTATAAAACTTTTTTGAGAAAAAATCTATCTAACTAATGTGTGCAACATAGCGAGGCGTACCTATGACAAAACAAATGATTTACAGCGAGATGGTTACTTACCTAACGGAAAACAGGGAGAAGTTTTACCGCTTTGCGTACAGCTACGCTAAGGGAAAAGAAGCTTCTCTTGATATTGTTCAGAATGCGATATGTAAGGCTCTTGAACATTACGCTGATATACGTGATGTGTCTAAGATTAACTCATGGTTTTACCGGGTTCTGCTTAACGAGGTTTATTCGTATCTGAAAAAACACAGTAGGGAATATGCCACCGCAGATGAAGAAATGCCGGAGGGCATTTACTACGAAAAGGCGTACGATAAGGATGATGCTGTATACCGGATGGTAGAGAACCTTCCGGAGAGCTTAAGAACTGTTATTGTTCTGCGCTTTTTTGAGGATCTTCCGCTTGCGGATATTGCGAGAATAACGGGAACAAACTTAAGCACCGTCAAAACACGTCTGTATACTGCACTTAAAAAATTAAAAAAAGTATGTGAGGAGGCGGGACGAGATGATTGATTTTAATAAAGCAAAGCAAAAATACAATTCAACGGAGATCCCGCGGGAACTGGATGCAATCGTAGAAGACACCATAAAACAGTTTGAGAGAAAACAGAAAAGCCGTACAAGAATACGTTTCATTCACATTGCTCCGGTTGCGGCTTGTGCTGTTATTTGTGTTGCTGTCGGCATAAGCACACTTCCCAAAAGTGGTCATAATGAAAGCGTATTTGGCGCTGGCAGCGCAGATGCGGGTATACCGGAAGTGGCAAGAAGCTTACCCGCGTCAGGAGCGGGTTTATCTGGCAATGAGGCACCGGCTGCGGCAGAAGCCGAAAATGCCGTTGCGGATAAAGCTGACTCCAAAAGGTCGATGTATAATATGTATGTTGCGGAAAAAATTGATGAAAGTATCGAAAAATCGGTGAGATTGGAAAATTCCGAAGGTGCCCACGGTAAGGTTTCAGAGCTTTACTCGGATGAAAATGTGTATTCTTACTGCGTTACCACATATCCGTCAAATACGAGAAATTATTACAACATAAAGCAGAACGACGGGGCAGAGATAATGCTTGAGGACATACTTCGGGATGTAAGCGGGCTTGAGAATTGCGAGTTTTATTTTAAATCCGCAAGCTGTATTGTTGTAATTTGTGACGGCATAGAAAAAGAAATAATTCTTGGTTGAGGAAAATATGAAGATAAATTATCAGCTTCTGTGTGATGAAAAGATAAAAGAGCTTACTCCAAACGGCAAAAGACCGCGGCTTCTGCTTCACAGCTGCTGCGGACCTTGCAGCTCGTATGTGCTTGAATACCTGTCTGCTTTTTTTGACATAACCGTGCTTTTCTTTAACCCCAACATTTATCCGGAGGACGAATATGAAAAACGCCTTTTGGAGCAAAAAAAGCTCATTGAGCTTATGAGCTTTGAAAATCCCGTATCGCTGCTTACCGTTCCGTATGATTATTCTGAATTTCTAACTTATTCCAATGGCTTAGAGAGCGAGAAGGAGGGTGGCGCAAGATGCACGGAATGCTTCCGCTTGCGCCTCCTCCGGTGCGCGCAAATCGCAAAGGAGAAGGTCTTTGATGTTTTTGCGACAACTCTTTCCGTGAGTCCGCATAAAAATGCAGAGCTTCTCAACAGTATAGGGAAAGAACTCTCCGTAAAATACGGCGTTGCATATCTTCCGTCTGATTTTAAAAAACGAGAGGGGTATAAACGCTCAATAGAGCTTTCAAAAAAATACGGCATTTACCGTCAGGAATATTGCGGCTGTGAGTTTTCACTCCCGCGCGAGAATTGAAAAAGGTAACGTGTGAAAATATTTGATAACTGAATATTCAATGAGAATCCGCAAACACTAACCGTATTACGGTTCGGAGGATATATTATGGACTCGCTTTGGAGAAAGGACACACCGCGCGTGTCGTTTAATGCCTTGAACGAAAACAAAACCACCGATGTTTTAATTGTCGGCGGGGGAATTGCAGGGGTTTTGTGCGCGTATAAATTGAAAAATGCGGGTGTGGATTGTATGCTTGTGGAAGCCGGAAATGTTTGCGGCGGCGTCACGGGATGCACTACAGCCAAGATAACGCTCGGTCACGGCTTGCTTTACGATAAGCTGATAAAACGCTTTGGTGAGGACAAGGCGCTGCTTTATCTGGATGCCCAGGCACGGGCAATGAAAGAGTATTTCACTCTTTGCCGCAAAATTGACTGCGACTTTGAAGAAAAGGATTCTTATGTTTATTCTTTGCATAATCGCCGGAAGATTGAAAGGGAAATAGACGCATTGCAGCGCCTTGGTGTAAAGGCGGAAAACTCAGATGCAGGGGAGCTTCCTTTTAATGTTGCGGGTGCAGTGCGACTGTGGGGACAGGCACAGTTCCATCCGCTTAAATTCCTGTATACGCTTGCAAAAGACTTGCCTGTATATGAGAATACCAAAGTTCAGGAGTTTTCGCCAAACAAGGTTAGAACAAACCACGGAAGTATAAACTTCAAAAAACTTCTCGTTACAACTCATTTTCCCATATTCAATAAACACGGCTCGTATTTTATAAAGCTTTATCAGCACCGTTCTTACGTTTTGGCGCTCCGCGGTGCGCAGAATATAAACGGAATGTACGTTGATGAATCGGAAAGCGGGCTTTCGTTTCGTACATTTGGCGATTTGTTGCTTCTCGGCGGCGGGGGACACCGCACCGGAAAACAAGGCGGTTGCTGGCAAGAGCTTGAAGCGTTTGCAAGTAAATATTATCCCGATTCGGAAATTATCGGCAAATGGGCAACTCAGGATTGCATGACGCTGGACGGTATTCCGTATATAGGGCGCTACTCTGCATCCACGCCCGATGTGTACGTTGCAACCGGATTTAATAAATGGGGGATGAC
>JAZQSB010000180.1:0-27490 GCA_045629885.1 Eubacteriales bacterium
TCTTTAATCATCATATCCTTGACCTTCATAAGCCGGGTGAGGTTTCCTCGCTCATTTTCGTCAAGCTTCATGGTTATCATACGTATGGTCTCCGCAAGCTGCGGTATCATAACATACTCAAGTGCATTTACGCGTCTGCGCGTTTTTTCAATCTCCTGCGCGAGAAGCTGGGCGGATTTCTCCACCTCGGCAAGACGCAAAAGCTTTGGCAGAATACGCGCAAGACCATCCACCGCATCATCAAGCTCACCCGACGTCATTGCATATCCGTACGGATACACTGATTTTCCATCGCTTGCCAAAAATGAAAATTCTGGCACGTCAACGCTCATTATGTTTTTGTATGATATGTCAAGCTCTACGGACTTTGTGGGACACATAAGCGACTGCTCCATCATCTCGGGAGACATAACAGCCCCCGCAACAGCAAAGCCGCGGTTTGCCGCAGAGATTTCCCACTCTACCTCGGCGCGAAGCTCCTTATTCTCACGGATTATGTCGAGAAAACGCTTCATAAGCTCGTCGCGCTTGTCTTTTAAAAGCTTGTGACCCCGTCGCGCCGTAGTAAGGCGGTTTTTAAGCCGCTTTAATTCCATACGCGTCGGGTTAACATTCATTGTTGCCATAGGAAAAACTCCTTAAGCCTTATTTTCCGGCAGATATTTTTCAATAAACTCAGGCTTTATACGCTTAAGCTCTGACTTGGGGAGAATGGAAAGAAGCTCCCAGCCGAGGTTTAATGTTTCCTCAATCGAGCGGTTTTCGTCATAGGCCTGGCTTACATAGCGAAGCTCAAATTGCTCGGAGAACTTTGCGTACAGCTTATCAATATCAGAAAGCGCTGCTTCACCGAGGATTGTCATAAGCTCCTTGGCTTCTTTTCCACGTGCATATGCCGCAAAGAGCTGGTTCATTGTGCCTGCATGGTCCTCACGCGTTTTGCCGTCACCGATACCCTTGTCCTTAAGACGTGAAAGGGACGGGAGAACATCAACCGGCGGAAGAACATTCTTTCGGTAAAGCTCACGCGAAAGGATAATCTGTCCCTCGGTGATGTATCCCGTAAGGTCAGGGATGGGATGGGTTTTGTCATCCTCAGGCATCGAAAGAATCGGAATCATTGTTATAGAACCCTCGCTGTCGAGGTTTCTTCCTGCGCGCTCATACATCGTTGCAAGGTCAGTATAGAGATAACCCGGATATCCGCGGCGTCCCGGAACTTCCTTACGCGCCGCCGAAACCTCACGGAGAGCCTCGGCGTAGTTTGTGATGTCAGTCATAATGACAAGAACGTGCATATCCTTCTCAAATGCGAGATACTCCGCCGCTGTAAGTGCCATACGCGGAGTGGATATACGCTCAATCGCAGGGTCGTTTGCGAGATTTATAAAGAGCACAGTGCGGTCAATTGCGCCTGTGCGCTTAAAGTCTGAAATAAAGAAGTCTGCTTCCTCAAACGTGATACCGATAGCGGCAAACACAACGGCAAACTTTGCATCGGCACGTAGCACCTTTGCCTGACGCGCAATCTGTGCGGCAAGCTGTGCGTGCGGAAGTCCGGAGCCTGAGAAGATAGGAAGCTTCTGTCCGCGGACGAGGGTGTTAAGACCGTCAATTGTGGAAATACCGGTCTGGATAAACTCATCGGGGTAGTTGCGCGATGCAGGATTCATCGGTGTACCATTTATGTTGCGTCGCTCCTCCGGAAGTATCTCCGGCCCGCCGTCACGCGGTCTGCCCATACCGTCAAAAACACGACCAAGCATATCCTCCGAAACGCCAAGCTCTATTCCGTGACCGAGAAAACGAACGGAGCTTGCGGCAAGATTTATTCCTGCACTGCTTTCAAAAAGCTGAACCAAAACGTCGGAGCCGTTAACCTCAAGAACCTTGCAACGGCGGCGCTCGCCGTTTGGAAGCTCGACCTCGCCAAGCTCGTCATACGCAACGCCTGTTACATCCTTTACAAGCATAAGGGGTCCTGTAACCTCTTGGATTGTACGATATTCCTTAAGCATTACTCTTCCTCCTTTGCTGAGATAAGGCTCTCTGCTTCACTTTCCATAAGAGCTTCAATTTCATCATAAACCTCATTGTATGTGTCGTTTGGAGCGTCCTTTGCACGTCCAAGCTTTTCGCGCGCTTGCATCGTAAATACCTTGTTGGGGTCAGCACCGGCAGAGATCGCCTTTTTGCCGAGGTCGTGGTACTTGAGAACAAGCTGCATAAGATGTGCCTGCTTTACAAGCGGAGTGTAGCTGTCCGTATCGGAGAATGCATTCTGCTGTAGGAAATCCTCACGGACAATCTGCGCAACCTCAAGTGTCAGGCGGTCCTCAGCCGAAAGTGCATCAATACCGACAAGGCGGACAATTTCCTGAAGCTCAGCCTCAAGCTGTAAAAGTCCCATCGCACGGCTTCTGTTTTTCATAAACTCGCGCGATACGTTTTCATCAAACCACGCGCCCAGGCGGTCAAGATAAAGCGAATATGAATTTAGCCAGTTAATTGCCGGAAAGTGGCGGCGGTATGCAAGGGATGAATCAAGTCCCCAGAAAACCTTTACAATTCGCAGCGTTGCCTGAGAAACAGGCTCGGAAATATCGCCGCCCGGAGGTGATACCGCACCGATGGCTGTGAGCGAGCCACGTCTTTCCTCCCCTGATACGGCAACAATTCTGCCCGCGCGCTCATAAAACTGTGCAAGGCGCGATGAAAGGTACGCGGGATATCCTTCCTCACCGGGCATCTCTTCAAGACGTCCGGACATCTCACGCAGAGCTTCTGCCCAGCGGGATGTGGAGTCCGCGATAACAGCAACGTCATATCCCATATCTCTGTAATATTCAGCAATGGTTATACCTGTATAAATAGATGCCTCACGCGCCGCAACAGGCATATCCGATGTGTTTGCAATAAGAACTGTTCGCTTCATAAGAGACTCACCTGTTTTGGGGTCACGAAGCTCAGGGAATTCTCGCAGAACGTCTGTCATTTCGTTCCCGCGCTCACCGCAACCGATGTAAACAACTATATCAACGTCAGACCACTTTGCAAGCTGATGCTGAACAACTGTCTTTCCGCTTCCGAACGGACCCGGAACTGCCGCGGCTCCACCTTTTGCAATCGGGAACATTGTGTCAATAACACGCTGACCGGTAATCATCGGAACATCCGGCGGCATCTTTTCCTTATACGGGCGACCGACACGAACCGGCCACTTCTGGAGCATCGAAACTTTCTTTACCTCACCGCTGTCTGTCTTTATCTTACATACGGTGTCCTCAACCTTAAAGGAACCGCTCTTTATCTCGGTAATTTCACCGGAAACGCCATGCGGAACCATAATTCGGTGTTCAACGATAACAGTCTCATTAACTGTACCGATAATGTCACCCGCCTGCACGCGCTCGCCCACCTTGCGTGTAGCTGTAAATTCCCACACGCGTTCACGATCGACGCTTGTGACGTCGATTCCACGCTTTATATTACTTCCCGAAATCTCACGGATTTTTTCAAGAGGACGCTGAATACCATCATAAATGTTCTCAATAAGTCCCGGTGCGAGCTCTACCGAAAGCGGTGCGCCTGTAGTTACAACTTCATCGCCATAGCCGATGCCCGCTGTTTCCTCGTAAACCTGAATTGAAGCACGGTCACCGCGCATTTCGATGATTTCTCCAATAAGTTTATCCTGTCCGACGCGGACAACGTCGAACATATTTGCGTGGGAAAGCCCCTCCGCTACGATGAGCGGACCTGAGACCTTTATAATCTTTCCGCTTGTCATGGTCATATCTTCCTTCCTATGCCAGAATATCCGCGCCGACTGCGCGTTCAACAGCATCGTGCACATTCTTCATTCCGATACCGAGGCTTCCTCCCTTGCCCGGAACAAGAATAACCGCCGGCAACGTGGTGTCATTGTACTTTGCAATTTCCTCGGGTATCTTTTCTGCAAGCTGTTCTGTTATATATATTACCGCAAAGCCTTCCTTTGCAAGAGAATGGAGATTTTTCTTCCCCTCATCCGCGGTCTCGCAGGTCCTTGCTGTAAAACCGAGCGTGCGATAGCCAAGAACGCTTTCCCTGTCGCCTAAAACTGCAAGCTTATACCCCATGGCCATTACACCCTCAATCTCCTTTTTATTTCATCAGCGGAAAGTCCCTCTGCCTTTCCTGCCATAATGATTCTTACTGTCATTTCTTCCGCCTCGCGGGCTGCAACGTATGCAATAATCGGTCGCTCATCAAATGAAACATAGCGCGCCGCCTTCATATACTCAATCCCTGCAATGTCAAGAGCGCGCTCAAATTCTAAAAGAGAACCGCCGCTGTTTGCCGCAGTCTCTCCCAGCTCTGCCGCAGCTGCAAGAGAAGTTGATGCACACGCGCCGGCAAAATCACGGACAAGAAGTGCCGAGATACGCACCTTTCCGCCCGGAACAAGCGCGCGGCGCAAAATATCGTCATCCCGTCCCTGCCGTGCTGCGCGCACTGCAGTGCGCAGGTTTGCAATATCTGCAAGAAGCGCAACATACCCGCGCAAAAACTCACTTCCAAAGCTTTCCGCCGCCGAGATAAGCATTTCAAAATACGCGCGGTCAAGCGCAATATCCGCAAGGCACGCGTCTCCCGTTCGGGATAGAGTGTCGCGTGCTTCAATGAGTGCCTTTCCCATTTTTTCGGGAAGCACGCTGACATCACCTGTCCGGTATGCGGAAACTATGTCCTCTTTGGGAACCGTTCCTGAATCCGAGACGAGCCTTTCCGCATCGGTGCCGGAAAGAGATGCCTTTATAACGGTTTTTATGTTGTGAAAGTCATATTTAAGTGCAAAAACATCGAAAATAGCGCGGTTTTCGCAGATTTCCTCAATAAGCTTTCCTGTCTTTTCACGCATAGCCGCAATTGCGGCACTCACCTCGGAAAAGCTTCCGCCCGCGATATCACCATACCCTGCGTCCGAAAGAATCTTTGCCGCTTCAGACGCGGTTTTTGCATCGCACATACGCGAAATATCTCGCTCCGTGAGAAGATTTTTCTCATTCGCACGCACGCGCATCGTCGCGTATAAATAATCTGTATCTTTTATTTTCATCGGAACCTCCGACTTCTGCATTATAAGCAATGAATGATTTAACTGAAAAGAATTTCGGCAACTTCAAGCTGCAGCTCTTCGCGAAGCTCGGAAACAAGACGCGCAAATGTACAGTTTATCTCCGTGTTACCGCGCTTGAATATAAATCCGCCGCCAAGAGGATGTGTCTCCTTTGAAACAGTTATTCCCTTATTTGAAGAGCATTTTGCAAGGATTTTTTCTTTCAGGGAGATATCTTTCTCCGAGAGAATCATCTCCCCGCTCTGTCCTGCCGCTGCACGGAGCGCAAGAGAAGATATGGCGCTCACAAGCTCATCTCCGGAAAGAGAAGAATGCTTTTTCTCCGCCGCGGCAAATGCCTCTGAGATAAGCTCCTGCTTCTTTGCAAGAGCTGCGCGCCGGACATCCGAAGATGCCGAGCTTTCAATGCGGAAGCCTGCATCCTCTGCGTCCTTTTCTGCACGGGAGAGGATTTTTTCGCGTATACCTTCTGCTTTTGCGGCATATTCGGCGTGTAAAGCTCTTTTTTCAGCCTCTGCCGCTGCGATTATCTCGCGGGCGGTTTTTTCGCTTTCGTCCGCTATGCGCTTTGTGATATTGTCAATACCGTTCATATTACAAAAACCGCCTTAGTTAATACCGTTGAGCATAAGGAATGATACAAGAAGAGCAAGAACTGCATAGGTTTCAACCATAGCCGCATAAATCATAGCCTTGGAAACCTCTTCCGGACGCTTTGCAACAATGCCTACACCCGCTGCCGCAACCCTGCCCTGACGGATAGCAGAGAAAAAGCCTACAACTGCAATCGGAAGGCATGCAAGGAAGATGTAAAGTCCCTTCATAGCAGTGATTTCAATCTGAGCATCGCCGCCGACTGCACCAACCTTAAGTAATACAAGAAATGCAATGAGAAGACCGTAAATACCCTGTGTTGCCGGAAGCGCCTGAAGAAGAAGCGTCTGACCGAATTTTGACGGATCCTCTGCTACAACTCCGGATGCCGCCTCACCGACAATACCTACGCCCTTTGCCGAACCCATACCGGACAAAAACGTTGCGAGTGCTGCGCCTGCAAGCGCAAGTGCTAATCCTAATTCCATTTTAATTTTCCTCCTTGATGACATCAATATTTTTTGCTTTTATTGAAAGCGGGGCAAAAAGCCGTCCGCCGCTCTCGTAGAATTTCCCGAAATACTCAACATACTGAAGACGCGCCGAGTGAACGAACGATCCTACAAGATTTATCGCTATATTAAACACATGACCGATCACAAAGACCGCAAAAAAGCCTATCGGTCCCGTGAGCATTCCCATTGTGTTAATAACATTTCCGACAACCGCTGTTGAAAGCGACAGCGCAAGCAACCGCGAATACGAAAGGATATCCGAAAAATATCCCGTTATATCATATAAGCTAAGCACCCCGCTGAAAAACTTGCCGATTATATTTTTCTTAGCACGTCCCTGAGTAAGTATCAATCCCAAAGCCCCCGCGCCAAGAACATAGAGTCCTGCCTTTGCATTGAATATGCATGTAATTGCTCCGGCAAACAGAACCCACCAAAATCCGATATCGAATATTGCATCCAACACCTGCCCGTCGCGGATCATCATATATGCCTTCACCGCCATACCGGCAACTATCTGCATTCCGCCGAGAATAAGCGAGAAGATCAGCATCGTCATCGGGTCATTTGTGGGGTTAAACCACAACGCTGTGTCGTATGGCAAAACCTTTCCGGTAAACAGCTTATATACCGACGGTATCGCATCTCCGAAAAATCCGCCGAACAAAAGCCCCCACAGCACCGTGGATGCACCGCAGATTATTGCAAGCTGCATAAAATTGCGAAATCCTCCGCGCGGCTTCAGCTTCACCAGCGCGAAAATTCCGGCAAGCATAAGAAGAAGTCCGTAGCCTGCATCGGAAAGCATTATTCCGAAGAACATCGCAAAAAACGGTGCCATAGTCGGATTCGGGTCAATACCGCGGTAAGCCGGCGGACTATACATATTTGTTACCGTTTCAAACGGAGATATCAGCCGTGAATTATGCGTAAGCGTGGGCGGCTCTTCCCCCTCTTCGGGATCGCGGAACTCATACGCGATTCCGTTCTCCTCGAAAATTCCCGAAAGCATTTTCTCTTCACGCGCCGGACACCAGCCCTCAATGTAAAAAACGCGCTCCGTAGAAATTCCCATACTCTCTGCTTGTGCTATGGCAAGCTTTGTTTCAAGCGCATCCTGTGCCGCAAGAAGCCTGGTGTAAGTCTCTTCGGTCACAGAAAGCGAAGCTTGCGTATCCGAAGCCAGCTTTTCAAGCTCCGATATTTTTTGCTTAAGCTCTGCTATCTTTTCATCTGCTGTTTTATCTACGCCCGCAAACCGGACAATCGCACCGCCGATTTGTTTTATCGCATCGCGCACGCGCCCGGTATCATCACGGAAGCTGAGAACAAAAACGTAGTTCAGCTCACGGTCGGAAGATACGGTAAAGCATTCCGAAAGCTCACCGACATCGGCAACTGTGTTTTCGATATCCTCTGCGCTCTTTGACGCTGGTACTGTAAACAGCGTTGTATCATAAAATTTGCCCGATGGGCAATCGAGAGCTACATCAAGCCCGCGCCACGGAACGTAGGTTTCCGCTATTGCCGAAAGCCTTGCGGCCTCCGCACGGCTGCGGGAAAGCTCGGCTTCCTTTCCGGTTATCTCTTCTGCATCCGCAAACGCAGCAGAGATTAGCTTATCATCAAAAAACTCACTCTCGCTCATTTCCGGACGAAGCGAAAATATTCCTTTTTTAAAGCTTCCGTATCGCTTCGCAACGGAAATTGCGCTCTTTACAACCGCAAGATCTTCCGAAAGCTTTCCGGTATCGGAGCTTTCCGCGCGGACAAAGCCGTCCTGACGGTCAGTTTCGCTGATTTCAACAACACCAATGTGCGAAAGCAGCTCTAAAAGCTTTTTTCTTTCCGTTGCCATGGCCATAACAGAAAGGTGCTTCATTCTGACAAGTGCCATTATCCGTTCACAACCCTTTCCGCTATGACTGCAGCTGCTTTTTCCATACGCGAAGCGGCAAGCGCAGAAAGCTTTTCATGTTCATTGGAAAAGGAGGCAAGGATTTTCTCTGCGTTTGCACGAGCCTTCGCCCCTGCTTCTGCAACAAGAGCTGCAGCTTCTTTTTCCGCCGCTTTTTCCGCATTAGCAAGAGAAGCGCGACATTCCTTTTCGGCATCTGCCATTATCCGCCTTGCGCGCTCGCGCGCCTCGGACATATCGGCAGCTGCACGCGCCTCTGCATCAATTATTTTATTGACGGCATCTCGAGCCATAAATTTCACCGCCTTGTTTTCTGAAATATATCTTTGTTATTTTACCACATTTTACACAAATTATCAATTCTTTTATCGGATATTCTTTATATATTTTTAGCTTTACCGTTCTCCGCAGTTACTCTCAATCCCCGCATCAACCGATCGGACATATAATTTGACATTTTCGCCGTTCTGCATTAAAATAATAAAAAAAGCAATAACGGAGGAAGATATGCGCGACTATTTACACACAACTCTTGACAAAAACGAAATATTCGAAATGGGTTCAACTGCCCTTGCACATATAGGCGATGCGGTTTTTGAGCTGATGGTGCGCTCAGATCTCTGCAAAAACGGAAAAAGAAAGGCAAAGGAGCTTCATAAAAGCACAGTGCTTTCGGTATCAGCCGCAGCACAGGAAAGCGCAGCCGTAAAAATCTTACCGGTTCTCACTGAAGAAGAAAAGGACGTATTTTTGCGCGGAAGAAACGCAAAGGTTAACACGCTTCCGAAACACGCCACTCCCGAAACATATCATACCGCAACTGCGTTTGAAGCGCTATGGGGACATCTCTATCTGACCGGAAAATACGAGCGATTAAACGAGCTTTTCTACATTATAATTTCGTGACATCAAAAAATAAATGCTCTCTTCCTTTCCTCTTGTAAGGAGCATTCTTTTATGTTATACTTACATTATAATTGCCAAAGAAAGGTGACCACTGATATGAAACACAAACTTTTATCCGTTCTTTCCCTTACGCTCGCACTTTTGCTTATGTTCTGCTCCTGCGGGGGAGAAAAAAACAACGATGACAGCATCACTGTAATTCAGCCTATTGAGGAAATAAAGGCAGAGCCGCCTGTTTTATATAAAAGCGCGCTTACGGGTCTTCCCGTTGAGGATGAAGAAGCGGAGAACCGCCGCCCGGTTGCCGTTATGATAAACAACATCAAAAAAGCACTTCCGCAGTACGGCATCTCAAAAGCCGGAATTGTTTTTGAGGCGCTTGCCGAAGGCGGAATAACAAGGCTCCTTGCCGTGTTTGAAGATGTTTCGGACATTTCTCAAATCGGAACAATCCGTTCTGCACGTCCATATTATCTCGACTTTGCACAGAGCGTTGATGCCGTCTATGTACATATTGGCGGAAGCCCGGAAGCATACAGCCAGATAAAAAGCCGCAGAATGGATTCCTATGACCTTATTGAGGGTCGCTACAACGCAATGTATTGGCGTGATAAGGACAGAATAAAGCAAAGCGGATACGAACACAGCGTTTTCACCTCGGGAGAGCGCATTATGGAACGCATTGAATCTGACGGCGTGCGTATGACACGCAGCTCTTCATACGGAACAGCCTTCAATTTCTCTGAAGATGCGGAATACGCGGGTGTGGATGCAACCAAAATCACAGCTGTGTTCTCATCATATAAAACCGGTACATATACATACGATGAGGCAAACGGGCTTTACCGCATCGGGCAGTACGGCACATCGCACACTGATGCTCTTTCCGGCGTACAAATTGCATTTAAAAACATATTTATTCTGCGCATGAATTCATATGTAATAAAGGGCGATACCGCCGGCAGGCTACGCTTTGACTCCGTTGGAAGCGGAACGGGTACATATTTTGTAAACGGTACTGCAACAGATATTACATGGAAGCGTGCAAATTCTTCCGCTCCGTTCAAGTTCTACACCACGGACGGAAATGAACTTAAGGTTGTTCCCGGAGATAACTATGTCGCAATCGTCCCGCTTGATGCATCCGTAACCGTAACAGGAAATGCCCCCGAAACTACATCGGCACAGTAAAAAACCTCTGTATTATGGCAGAGATATGAGATAGGAGTGTTTTATCCATGGCAAAGACAGTAAAGGATATCATAAAGCTTATCCGCGACAATGATATCAAAATGGTAGACTTTAAGATGGTTGATATCAATGGTCAATACCGCCACGTAACCATCCCCGCACAGAACTTTTCCGAAGAAACAATGAAAAACGGAATCGGCTTTGACGCTTCCAATTATGGCTATGCCGTTGTTGAGAAGAGTGATATGGTCTTTATTCCCGACCCCGACACCGCAACAATCGACCCGTTCTGCGAAATCCCCACGCTTTCAATGACCGGTAACGCAATGATTATTGACAACCCAGAAAACCGTCCTCTCGCTCAGTATCCGAGAAACATCGTTCTCGCGGCAGAGCAGTATATGCGAGACAGCGGCATTGCAGATACAATGCTCATCCTTCCGGAGTTTGAATTTTATCTTTTCGACGATGTTGCATGGAACGTATCCCCCAACAGCATCGGTATGACGCTTGATGCAAATCAGGCATATTGGAACAGCGGAGCCGACGGTAAGGGTACAGTCGTTGCAAAGCAGAAGAACTATCACATTGCAAAGCCGTTTGACCCGACATATGAATGCCGCAGCGAGATGTGTATGCTTATGCAGGATGCGGGCATCACAATCAAGTATCATCACCCTGAGGTGGGTGCGGCAGGTCAATTTGAAATCGAGCCACAGCTTGGCGAGATGTCGAAGATGGCAGACGCAACAATGATGATTAAATACATCATCCGCAACACTGCTCTTAAGCACGGACTTTCCGCAACGCTTATGCCAAAGCCCGTATACGGAGAAGCCGGCAACGGTATGCACGTCCACATTCTCCTTATGAAAGACGGCGAGCCTGTTTTTTCTGATGACAATGGATATTCAAACCTCAGCGAAACCGCGCATTACTTTATCGGCGGACTGCTCCGACACATCGCCTCTCTCTGCGCGATAACAAACCCGAGCACAAACTCCTTTAAGCGCCTTGTACCCGGCTTTGAAGCACCGGTAACAGTAGGCTATGCAACATCAAACCGCAGCGCGGTTATTCGTATTCCGGCTTATGCAAAAACTCCGAATCTCCGCCGCTTTGAAATCCGTAACCCGGACGCAACCTGCAATCCGTACTTCTGCTACGCAGCTATCCTTATGGCAGGTCTTGACGGCATAAAGAACAAAATCGACCCACACGCAAACGGCTGGGGACCGTATGACGTAAACCTCTATAACCTCCCTGAGGAGGAAAAGGCAAAGCTTAAGAGCCTTCCAACATCCCTCGATGAAGCTCTTGATGCACTTGAGACTGATAACGACTACCTCACTGCAGGCGGCGTTTTCCCGAAGGAGCTTATAGCAAACTTCATTAAAACAAAGCGTGAGGAATGTCGCCGTATGGCTGCTATCCCTCACCCCGCAGAGTTCGAACAGTATTATAATTTGTAAAATGATTCAGAAGGGGCTGTCTTACTAAATAAGTAAGACAGCCCCTTCTTGGGTGTTATACATTCTTTTTTAGGAAATATATAAAACCTTTTCTTAAAATTGTCATAGACAATATGTAAACACCTCAAAGCATCTGTTTGAATTCAGCTTAATTGATGATATATTTTGAAACACCTCTCCTGTCAGTTCATTTTTTAAAATTGCTTTTTCTTTCAGCTTAAGCTCAAAATCAAGAGGTTTATCAGAAAAAACACCAAGAATTCTGTTATCTGTGTATATAAATGTATTTTCAGTTGAGTATGTGTGACATCCGCTCTTTTCACAGATGTTACGGAAATAACTTACGTCTGCGGGAATTGCTGTATTAACATAATATCTGTCACTCATTCCCGTTACAGTTATAACCGCAGGTTTACCGCTTTCAGCGGTAAAGTTTAAGCCTGTAAGCGCTTCGCAGTTTTTTAGGGATGTTGTTTCTCTGCATATACCCGGTGCGTAATTAAATACAATCTTTGCATCTGTCCGCGCTTGGACACCCTTAAGTTCTTCATCTGTTATACAAAAAGCATTGGCAAAAACAATCAGCTTATATTCATAGAGATTTATATTTTTAAGGTCACTTTGCAGACAAACATTTATGGCACAGCCTGTATGCTGCAACGATCTTAAGTTGCATTCAATAATAAGCTGATTGAATCTATCGTCTGAATATTTAAAGCTTTCTTCATCAACAACATACAATACATCTGCTACACTGTTTGAAGGCATGCTCTTTATTCTTTTGTTTACTTCTGAAATTTTAGCAACTTCCTGCATGATTTCTTTATCATCATACCATCCGTCACCTAAATCCATCCACCAACATCCGGAATTATGAGCAGAGTTTTTAGCAAATTCGCGCCAGAGCATATATCTTGTCTGCTCCATATTCCCTGCTTTCCCGCCAAAGCTGTCAACAGAGTGATGTGTTCGTATATCACATTCATCTATCCATAATTTTTTAGTGTTTATACTGTAAAACGGGGACATTTCTCCACCACAATCACCGAAGCCTGAGCGGTAGTATGATTTGGGAGCCGCAAAAAAATCAACATATTCTGAATTTAAAAGCCTTTCCCAACCTAAAAATCCCGTATATGCAGAACGCGAAACATGGATAAGATATCCATAGAATGCACCTGCAAGCTTACCCGACTCATCCTTTACGATTTTACCGAAATGTTCAAGAGCATTTACATTAACTTCCGTCATAAACGTATCATACGCAATTGCTTTTTCGTTTTTATCATAACTTCTGAATTGAGTTTCAATCGTATCGCCGTATTGTGATTTTTCTATGGGAGAAGGCACAAAATCCCCGTCTTCCCATACTGCATTTTCATCAATATGCTCTTTATACCATTTGTAAAATTCTCTCTGATTATTTATGCCATAATCCGCAAATCTTGTCTCTTCAAACCTTCTTACCTCTCTGCCCCAGAGCATACTCTCACCGCTTGCCCCATAAGCAATCTGATAACCTATAAATTTGTCGGCATAAGGTCCATCTTCAATGTGGCGAATAAGTTTTTTTAAAGCATCTCCTGCATCCTCAAGCCATTTTTTTGACGAAAAGCTTTGCAATGATATAACACCGCCCTCATTAGGACGTATATCAGAACCCGCTCCCGCAGCATAGTACCCTATTTCAGAATCATACCCGAGTATATCATGCTTCAATGTACCCACAAGAGCTTTTACCTCATTTGGTGTTCTTGGCCCGTTATGATATACCAAAACATCTTCGGGATGATTTTTACACCAATCTATAGGAACATTAAGCTTCACACGCGGAAAAAAGCATTTGACCTTTCCGCTTTTAAAAAGTGCATCTAATATTTTATCAGTTTCAGTGTAATCATACACACCGTCCCTAATCCAACCGCTTGGTAAAATACAAGTGTGTATTGGTACATCTGCATCGCAGAAATCATCATGGAATTTTGCATATTTTGAAAAATCCTCGGAAAACAGTTTGTTTGGGGAATCAACGGACATAAATCCCAATCCGAGGCGTGACCAAAATATCGGCTTATTTCTTAATATTTCCAATTGTTTATTCGTATCCATTTCGAACAGCTCCTTTATCAGCTAAACATTTTTCTTCAGAAATATACCGGAAACAAAAACTTTCGGTACTATGGCCTCTGCTGTCTCCTCATAGTTCGTTGTTACCGCCAAGTCATTACGTGTGCCGAGCGCAACAAAAGCAGCAGCCGCAAGCCTTTGCAGAGCAAGGGTTTGCAGCTGCTATCTCATCAAGGTTGCGAAGGGATTCAAAATGTTTTTAAAGAAAAACACGTCCACGAGTAAACTTACTGATTAAAAATTGTTATTTTTTTGGTCTTTAAGCTCTGTTTCCATTATTCTTATTTTAGAATATAATAGCCTTTGCACCGTCTTTTGATGCTTCCATGAGATAGTGATTTACCGAATACTTCGAATAATAAGTGTTGAAGTATTTGCCATATACGGCACCAATACCCTCACAAATGCGGTTGAATCTTTCCTGATGCTCACCTGATTTTTCATCTTCACCCATGTACTTGGCACAAAATGCTCGCGCAAGCTCTATAATGTATTCTGTCTGCATGCCGAGAAGCTCCCATGAAATATGCTGTGCTCTCGGAAGATTTGCAGAACGATACTTTTCGATTACGGGTTTAAAGTCATTTACAATACCTTCAACCTTTTCGGCAAAGATCTTTTGCTCATCATGAGTGCCCTCCGCATCCTTATAGTAACGATAAAGCAAAGAGAAGGCATCTGAAATCTTGCTTAAATATTCAAATGCTTCATTTGCGCCCTCCCCGTAAGTTTCTTGGTAGCACTGTTTTTCTTCCTCATAATAGTCAATATCTCTGTTCCAAAGCGTTCGTGCCAGAATTCTGTTAGGGAAATCATTAGGTATCTGGCAGTTAAATATCTCACAGGATATGTTTCCGCCAAGTCCAAGATTCTTCAGGTTATACATATCTTCATAAACAACTCTTGAAACATTGCGGAAGCCTGGATCCTTATACTGATTCCACATAAGGTGATAATCAAAAAGGAATGAATCTCCTTTGAATTGTTTTTCCTGCCAATCGCGGAGATATATAAGGTTTTCAGCTGCAGAGGTCGGCCAGGTAAGCTTGTTGCGGACATACGGCGTCTTCTCGGCAGGCTTGTCGAAATCGGAATAGCTTGTATCATATTCTCTTGTAATCGGAGCAAACATAAGAATGAATCTGTCAGGATTCTGTACTGTAAGCTCCACAGGCTCCCACAAAAGGTCAACGTAAATCAGGCAAACGATTCGTGACTTGATTCCTTCTTCCGTAAGACGTCTGTCAAGGTCGTTGAGCATCATTACATACCAATCGGACGGTCTGTGCTTCTGACATTCCTCACACTCGCAATGGTTGTTACAGCCATCAGCAAGCCAGAAATGAAGATAATCCACCTCTGTATTTTCCTTGAGGTAATCCACAATATGTTCTACAATAGAATCCCGAACTTTCTGCTGTGAATAACAGAGCTGGGTTGCCAAAAGCGAGAGCCTGAGACTTCGATACATCTCTCTTTTACCATTACGCAGAGCCAATATGGACCTTTGCTCTTCGGTAAGAGCCTCGTTAGTGGTAATCGCTCTGCACTTTTCCTCGTCGTGAAAGCCTACTGCCTGTATATGCCAGCCGTGTCCGACTCCATGCCTCTTCAGTCCTCTTTTCTTTGCTTCATGGGATATAGCTTTGAATGTTGCCTTGCTATCCTCATCGGTAAAGTTTTCGGCGCTATAATAACCGGTGCAATAACGTTCGGGTTTAAGACCTTCTTTATAATAATTGTTCAATCCCTCTTTGGGAAACCAATCAATTATATCAATCTGTGTCTGGGTTGAACCTGATCCGCAAAGATCCATACCTCTGAATCGGTAAGAAGCTTTTTCTTCATAGTCGAAATTAAAGGGTGAAAGAACCTTTTTTTCAATAATCTCACCGTCCCGACCGGGGCGAATCCACTTGCATCCCAGTTTTTTCAAAAGACTATACACACCAATAAGCACGGATATTGGATTTGTACCTGCAATTACACCTGCATTGTTATTTATTTTAATCCGGAATGCATCATCCATGGAAGGGTCCGGAACTTCAGGAGCAAATGTAGGGTCTGCCATAAGCCAGATTACATCCTTGCGGCTCGGATTATATGCGTCATAGCAGAAAACTTCAACATCAACAGTCTCATCTATTTTATAAAGATATCTGCGAAGCTCATCTAAGGCAAACTCCACCGTCTCACTCGTGCCAACACGACAAATTCTGATTTGCATAATCGCTCTCCTCTTGGTAAATACTCATTAACACCTGTGTATTTTTACTTTACTTTATTGTAAGCAGCCTCATAAATTGCAAGGATTTCATCAATGGGAAGCGTTGCAAGTTCCTCCTGGAAAGCATCCCATTCGCTAAGCGACTTCTGTCCAATTGCGAACTTCTGAATATTTTCACTGACAAGAGTAGTAAGCGTCGTTGAAAGGTCTGCTATTTTCTGTGTTTCTTCTGTGGTAAGTGCCATCCACATCGTCGGGTTGAGATCTGAAACCGTATGCTCAAGAAGGAAATCAGTTACCTCATATTGTTCCTTCGAAACAGTTTCTCCTATCGCATCAGGATCAAAGCAGATGTTTACTCCGCTTGTGTTGATACCATAGAGCGTCTGCACCGTTTCAGCTCCCTCTCCCGTTATAAACTTCCTTTCACCGTTTACAATCTCGTAGGTTTCGCCTTCCTTGCCCCAAGAAAGAAGCTCCATCGCTTCGTCGGTGTAAAGCCAGTTTATATATCTGAATGCGTTTGCTATACTTGCTGCATTTCCGGTATTTGCAACCGCATAGCCCTGCGGCGGATAATTGTATTTATTAAGCTTATTTACACCGCCCTCTGCCTTCGGAGGCATCATAGCCGCCATTGTGAACTCGGGGTTTTTCGGACGTGCAAGCGTGTTGAAAAAGTCTATACGTACCTGATATTCCGGCATAAAGAATCCACGATCGGTTGCTATAAGCTCCTGCCATGAAGCTGTGTTTATGGTAAAGCAGTCCGGAGAAGCAAGACCTTCGGATATCATTTTGTTTAGGAATGCCACTATATCATACATCACGTCTTCACGAGCACCGTAGCACCATTTATCAGCATTGAAATCATAGTATGCATTGTAATGGAAGCCTTCCTTCCAAGATGAACCAATTACGCTTATATTACGAAGGGCTGTGCGAAGAGCAAAGGGGTATGAATCCGGATATATCTCCTTAAGCTTCTTTGAAACCTCATAAAGCTCATCGATTGTTTCGGGAGCTTTTAAATTATTTTTGTCGAAGATATCCTTACGGTAGAGCCAGCCGCGAATGTTTGTGCTGCGCTCAAGTCCGTAAACAGGAGCGTAATATATCTTACCGTCGTAGCTGCGGCGTGTTTCACGCATCCACTGCTCATCCTCCGGCACATTTTCCCAGAACTCATTGTAATCCGGAAGAAACTCCTCATAGTCATCAAGGGGAAGGAATGCACCCTGTTCGCAAAAGCTATTAAAACTTCCCGGTTTTTCACCGAGTGCGAAAAGGTCGGGCATTTTATCAGGTGCTGCCATTACAAGCGTAAATTTTGTTCCAAAATCCGCTTCGGGAACTGCTGTTACATTAATCGTTCCACCTACGTTTTCCTTGATGTATTGCCATACCTTCCAGTCTTCTTCATACGGCCATGACGGATGGCTGACAGTCATCACATTAAGGACCGCATCATCGGGAATCTGCTTTCCTTCGGGGATGTCGTAGGAAACTTCACCGGAGTGTATTCCGGTGCCACCGCAAGCGCAGAGCGCAAGCAGCATAAGGGTTGCAAGGGTAATTGCGATTAGTTTTTTCATTTGAGTATACCTCCATTTTTTATTTTTATTCTTCATCGCCGTACAAGCGTTTGACAGCGTGAACAATATCCAAACCATACTCTCCCGTCACTGCCGGTTTTTTGCCGCCGTTTTTTACTTCCTCGATAACAGCTGACATTTGGAAAAGCATCTTCTCTGGCTCACATTCTTTTTCTTTGAAAACTCCGTCGATACCACAGTATCTGACTGTATTGCCAATTATTCGGATTTCGCCCTGCGTGAGATACAGCGAAACCGTACATGTTGATGCAGCAGTATGTCCGATAAGATTGAGCGAACCCACAACGCCGTTTTCCATTCTTACAAACGCTACGGCACTGTCCTCAACATCGTAACCTTCTCTTATATGAATCTTTCCTGTAATCTCCGAAATTGAAGAATCTGTAAAAAACTTCAGCTTATCAAGGCTATGTGCACCAAGGTTCATCATTATTCCGCCACCGGACATTGCCTTTTTCAAAAACCATTGCGGACGAGAAGGGATAAAATAGTTTTGATTCCTTGTTTCCGATATGCTGACAAGGTTTCCAAGCTCTCCCGACGCAATAAGTTCTTTTGCAAAACCATATGCCGGCACGAATCGGTAAGGATGTCCTATCCAAAGCATGACATCAGCTTTTTTGCACGCTTCTATCATTCTTTCACAGTCTTCTGAACTTACACCCATCGGCTTTTCCAGAAAAACGTGAATTCCGTGCTGTGCAGCAAAGCAAGTCGCCTCACCGTGAAGCGCATGCGGAAGTGTTATAAGCGCAAGATCAATATTCTCTTTTTCTATCAGTTCTTTGTAATCAGAATATCCTGTCGCACCTGTTTTCTCGCATACAGCCACAAGGTTTTCGGGAGATATATCGCAGGCAGCAATAATTTCTGCATCTTCAATAGCTTCAATTGCCCTAACATGATCTCTGCTTATCTTTCCGCATCCGATAAGACCTATTTTTATTTTTGTTTTCATTTTCAAGTTCCTCTATCCAGTGGGTGGAAGCAAAGCTCCCACCCTGCATTTGCTTACTTTACATAATCAAATATTCTCTTGAGCAGCACTGCAACCTCTGCGCGCGTGGTGTAATCAGTGGGGACGATTTTGCCGTTCTTACCGTTTACAAGACCGCTTGTTATGAGCGCCTTTACCGCATCCGTTGCATACTCTGCAACATCCGCGAAATCCTCATAATCAACATTTGCAATTTCAAGCTCTACGCCAAGCTTCTGCATTGCACGGTACACAATTAACATCATATCCTGACGTGTGATTGTGTTTCTCGGTGCATACTTATTATCACCTATTCCGCCCACTATGCCGGTGTTTCGTGCTATTGCAAGTTCACTTGCAAAGTAGTCATCTGCACTAACATCTGCAAAGTTCTCTGCGTTGTCACTTGTAAGCTTAAATGCACGAACGAGAAGAAGTGCAAAGTCTGCACGAGTGATATTGTTTGCCGGGGAGAACGTGGTTTCACTGGTTCCGCGGATTATGCCATCCGAAGCAAGTGTGTTTATTGCATCAGTTGCCCATGTATGATTACCGAGGTCTGTGAAACGGAGAGTCTCCGTTTCACCGGATGCATCCGGTCCATTTTCGCCGTCATTTTGATTATTATCGGTCTGGTCAGAGGAATCGCCGATTTCCGACTTGTCGTCCGATGCGGCTCCGCCTTCTCCTCCGCCGCCGGCAGGTGGTGTGTCGGTGTTACCCGCAGGCGGAGTTTCCGTTTCGGTGCTTTCTCCTTTTTTATCTGATGAACCACCGGTTGTTGAACCGTAAACTTCAATATAGAAGTGAACTGTTGTATGTCGTCCCGATTCATCACCTGCAGTAACTGCAAAATGGTTTCTGCCAACCTGTGAACCATCAGGCTTCCATGTCAGAAGCCCTGTTGTGGGAGAAATGCTTGCTCCTCGCGGAAGTGTGTTTCCAGAATACGTTACGTTCTCGCCAAGCTCACTATTTGCTTTAAGTGGGACGGATATGGAGCTTCCTGCCGAAACAGAAAGCGAAGAGCTTATCGGCTCGAAATACGGAGCAAAATCTTCACTATAAGTTGCAGGAATACGTGCCGTCTGTCCTTCTGCTATTGTGTATACATATCCAAGCTCTGTATTGAATGAATCCTTATTCCTTCTGATAGGTGTGATATTACCAACGCTGAGAACAATATCCTTTCCGGAGCGCTCTGCATCGTAAATTCGAAACGTTCCGCTTCTGGTCAAATCTCCGTTGTCAATAAATATGTACCTGTCAGAAATATCTTCTATCTCATCATCTGTTAAATCCCGTTCAGGAATGAATATGATTTTATTATCGGTTGATATATCCTTTGTGAAATCCTTGATAACGCCTTTGACCGTTGCTGTCGAAACAGTTTCAGGCTTGCCGATAATATCACCATCGTGAACATATTTATAAATATTTTCACCGTCACCATTAACAGTGTATACCCCAACAAAACCACGGAAAAGAATATCTTTGCTCTCTCCTGCAATCTCATCGGTAATTTTATATGTTACAGTATTGTTTGTAGCATAGAAGATATAATCCACTCTTCCGTCCAAATGAACAACCTTTACTGCCCGGCTTGCATCACCGCTTTTCTCAACACCGTCTGCAACTTCAATCGGAAGCTCAGAGCTTGATTCGAGATATCGGTCAGTTCTGTAAGGCTCAAAGACCGTGGTGAAAACAGTGTCAAGATTTTTTCCGCTATTTTTAAGAAGTACATATTTAAGCTTATCAACCTCTTTATTTTTTGCAGCCTGCGGCGGAAGACCGTCAGCAATTGCAACATTCGCAGAAGCACCTCGAGCAACGTTACCTCTGTTTAGAACCATCATGCGCAAATGCAAGCCCTTTGAGTCCTTTATAGTCTTTTTAAAGTCACGAATTTCAAAATCAACTTCAAAAACATCCTCCGGTGACTCATCACGATCTATATTTTTAAGCCATGTATACCCTTTCGGATAAGCAGGCTTTGCCGTATCTATCCCAAACGGAACATCAGCACCGGCATAAGTGCCTACATACGCTCCTGCTGCATCAACCTGAGGAACAAGCTCAAGTCCGTCCGTTTCTGAGATGGTGTTGCTCGTTGCGTGGAGGCTGTATGTATGAGTATCACCGCCGAGAATGCGGAAGAAATCAACGGTGTATGACACATCATCATTAACACGAACCATAACAACAGAACGCCTGTACTGCTCGGCAGCATTATAAACATAGTCTGCCGCGACATCCATAACCTTAACTTGCCCGTCATCATCAAAATGCTTCATTTTTCCGCGCGTCTCGGAATTCTCAGACTGCTCTTGCTCATTTACAACAACAGTGTTGTGATTAATGGTTGTTCTTGTCCACTGCATACGCTCAGGATCGGAGCCTGTAAGCTTTGGATATCCATGGTCAGGAAGCATATTAAGACCAAATGCTGTAAGACCAAGGTTAAGTGTATCAAGATGTCCATGTCCCGTACTGGAGCCAAAATACATCCACACATCACGGCTTACATCCTTTGCAGTTGTTGCGCTGGCGTCTGTGTAATCACCGTAATCACGAAGAATGCCAAGACCAAAGTTTGTCATTGCTCCGGAACCTTGATTAAGAGGTCCGTAGGTATCAATAACCTCCTGAACTTCTTCTCCAAGCCTTTCCGGATCTTCAACTGTTTTATCATAGAAAAGACCTTTTGA
This sequence comes from Eubacteriales bacterium, assembly GCA_045629885.1. Lineage (GTDB taxonomy): Bacteria > Bacillota > Clostridia > Oscillospirales > JAAYXM01 > SIG480. Next base: position 21,376 of record JAZQSB010000180.1, read on the forward strand.
GCTGTTTCCATTCAGCTTATATATAACCTGAGCAAAGAGCGGGTCCCTAAGTTTTCTCCAGCCGTTAACAGCAGCACCCGTTTTAGCCCAATGCCCTGCACCGCATGTTGTTCCGGAGTCTCCAATCTGAGGCGTATAGTTTGTTGACATCATCGAAATGTATGCGTAAAACAGCTGAACAAATTTTGCATTATTAAACAGATTTACCTTATCGTATCTGTCGTAGTTGTCAAGAATCTCCTGGATTTCAATAAGTGCGCTTGACCAGTTAAGATTGTATTGCGAAGCCTCATCACCCTGACCATCCGCATCTATTCTATCCATAAGAACTTCATTTACGCCACCGCCACGGCACTCCTGAGTATTCGAACGAACCCAACCAGGAGCCATAAGATAATCAAGCCACTCGGCGGTTTCAGGCATACTGTCAAGAACTACTGCACATATTGCATTAGCCTTCTGCGGCAAACCAAAGTTACCGGATACAGAGCAATCGCGAAGCCCCTCAAGAGCCGGACGAATAAATCCATCCTCAATATTGGTGCGTATCTGTGCAGCTGTATTTTTTGAATGACGCATTTTTATGGTCTTAGATTTATTCCTCAGATAATCAACCGTATATGGGTCTTTATCAAACACGTCATAGATCATATCATATGCCGTTGCAATTCTGGCTACCTCTTCGCACTCCCAGATACATCCAAGCATTTTACCGATTTTTAGTCCGCCTTCGGTATTTGAAAATAAGTTTCCGTATGGACGAATATCATAATCCTTATAGAAGTCGGAAAGTCTGTCAAGGAGAATTGCCGCCACTCTGCCGTATTTTAATTCACCGGTATAGAAATACGCATCGGCACACACGCTTATTGCCCGCTGAACAACCGCACCGGTAGTAGCTCCTTCCTGACGGAAAAGACCAAAATGAACATATTCTGCAATATAGGTGTGACGCTCCGGCTCACCATTACTGAAATAATGAATATTTCCCTCATCGTCTGCAGGAATATATCCCCAGCTGTCGTCTACACCCCAAGTTTCCTCGGTCTCATAGTCACGAAGCCCCTCACCGCCATTAAGTGTTTTTACCTTGTCAAGACCGCCATAAAGCTCGTTATAAAGATATCCGCCTTCAATTCCGTATCCATAATACGCCTTCCATGCCTTGCTGTGTTCAACACCCGGTTCTGTGACGCTTAAATCAAGAAGCCCTTTCCTAAGCATCATTTCACGGTGAGCTTCAAGCGCGCGAAGGCGGTCAAATTCACCATACTCATTAAGACCAAGCTCATAGAAGCTTTCAAAATCATTTGTGGGGAAAAGGCGCTTGCAGTCCGGGCACTGTACCTTCCATGGATCATTGATTGGGTCGTGCTTCCACGCGAACTGATTGTATTTTGCCATCAAATCAGCACCGCAGAAACGGCAGCTCCATGCGTAAGGATCATTATACCGTCCTGTAGCGATAGATCTGGGGACTCCCTGTGACGGAATCATTGAATATATTGCATCCAGATGTCCCACATAGCTTTCTGCCATTTTCACGCTTGATGCAACACTATTCTCTGCCCAGGAGTATTTCTTAACGTTTTCACGTCCTATTCTGGCCTCTTCGGCAGTGTAATATGTAGAACGTGATTTACCATACACAACGGGAATCAGCACATCTTCAAGTGTGCGAATTCTTCCGTCAAGCTCAATGGTAACATCAAAATAAGCATTGCCTTCAGCCACAGGAACAAAGCTGTTATTCGAGCTGTCAACCATTGCGCACTCGGGATTTTTTGCAATTGCCGAAATAATTATATCGGTTGTATCAAGCTCTTTTCCAAGGTTATCATATGCTGTAATGTAAATGGGAACAGTGTCCTCACTACCCTTGTCGGTAAGACGAATACGCTCACTTCCGCCTGCCGTTACAACGAAATCTACAAGTCCCGATTCTTCAATCTCAATTTCGGCAACAGACTCTACTGTTTTATTGTTGAACGTGGATGTTACCTTAATCTTAGCTGTTCCGGCGGTGTGCGTCTGAAGAATATTCTTATCATCACCGGTAATTTCTGCAATTTCAGGTGTCAACGACTCAAAGCTGTTTTGCGATGATGCTGCATTAATAATATGTCCGCTCTGAAGCGTCGGCGTTGCTATAAGGCGGGATGCATCTCCTGCATAAAGAGCTTCTGCTTCAACATGTGCACCCGTCGAGACGAGATGTGAGCTTACAACTTCAACAGGAAATTTTATAATGTTTTCCTGACCGTCAATATACACGGTGAATGTTAACACTGTCTCGCCCGGAACAACACCTGTGATGGTGAAATCATTCTTTCCATCGGCAAAAAGCCCCGGAGTTTGTGTGTTTATTGTTATAAAATTTTCTGCATCAGACAAAACAACCCTGTTTTTTTCATCAACAAGCTCTCCGGCATATGACGGACCAAAATGACGAAGGCTTCCGTCATTCATAAATACATAAGCTGATAGATCAATGCTTTCGCCTACCGAAATCACTTCGGGAACATCCACATAAATGTGGTCAAAAGCCAAATCAGTCTCAAGCGGAGTGAAGGTCATCTGCCGCAGGAGCATATATGGCGTTTCCCCCTCAACCTTATCACGCGCGGCAATGATAATCTCATTTTTCCCCTCTTTCAAATGAACTGAATTAAGCGTCTTCACCTCTCCGATATCTCTGTAGGTTACAGGCTTGGGATCTCTGAATTTGTAGTCTCCGGCATACTGTCCGTTAACAAAAACAGAGTAGTTTGAATTGACGTAGAATATACCACCCTCAAACGATAAGGCGTAATCACCTTCAACTCTTGCATCAACTTCAATTGCAAAGGCGGCATTTACGAATCTCGTGCTCGTTATTGGCCAGATGTTTCCTCCGGAATAAACCTGAAGCATATTCTTTCCGCCGCAATTATAAATTTTGAAGTTTGCATTTGACGATATTGATGTCTTTATGGCGTATCCCGGTGTTGCCTCGGGAATCTTGGAATTGGAACCTAAAACCGTTTGCGAGAAATCAATAATAAACGGAGTTATTTTATCATAAACATAAATCTTTATGACCTTTGAGCAACGATTTCCGTTCTCTTTTATAGCGATTACGGAAATATTTGCCTCACCTTCGCTGATACCTGTTACAAGACCATTTGCATCTATCGTTGCAACAGACTCATCAGAGCTTTCATAGGACACCTCATAATCTGCAATATTACCTCCAAGCCCGTCATCCATAACAGCCTTTACAGTCATCTGTGAGGTATCACCTATAAGAAGCGTTGTATCTACATCCAGCTCAATTGATTCAAGAACAGGCACGGGAAGAATTCTGATATCAGCAGAACCGGTAACAGTGTTGCCGTCCCAGTCGGTAACATCGGCATAAATTGTAGCAGGACCCTCTTTCACACCCGTTATTTCGCCAGTCAATTCATTAACATATGCAATCGCTTCGTCACTGCTTCTGTATTTTACCGAATAATCATAAGCATATTCTTTAAAGTCAGTTGAACGAGTGAGAGAAAGCTTTGTTTCAGTTTTTCTTGTTGCGGGAAGAGTGTCATCCCCAAAAGAAACATCAACCTTATGTAATATTGGCTTTGCAATAATTTCAACCGGAATTGTATCCTCCGCCTCTTTTCCGTCAATTAAAGCAACTACCTTAAGGTTTGTTGTTCCGGTTTTCTTTCCTGTTACAGTGAAAACAACCTTATCAGTGTCTCCTATTTCAGTGATTTCCACATCAGAAACTTCAGCAATCGAGCCATCTTCAGCCTTGATGCTCTTTATAGCGTTCATTGTATCTTTTGTTCCATTGTCAAGAAGTCCGAAATGTCGGTTAGAACCATCTGACAAAACAACAGAAAGCGAAGCTCTTTCAGAGTCCCCCTCCGGAACCATTTCAGATAAATCTGAGACCACATGGTCAAATACCGGAGCTTGGTTTTCTTCAAGCGGGGTAAACAAGATATAATAAGGAACAAAATATGCATCTGTGTTATTGTTATTCCTACGCGCACGGAAGGATATTTCAACATCTCCGTACGGAAGATAAACCGTATTCAGGCTTTTTGTAACGGTATAAAGCGTCCTTCCCGCATCAGTCGCATTATAATCATTAAACACAAAGTCTCCTGCATATTTCCCGTTTACATAGATTGAATAATCAGTTGATTGATTAAGCCTTACTCCGGTAAAATCAACCTTATAATAGCCGGAAGCCAATATTTTGCGCTTAATTGTAAACTGTGCAGCTTTTTTTGTCGGCCACAAGCCCGAACCTGTGGCAAGCTGAACAAAATATTTTGTGCCGATAAATCGTGGAGTGTATCTCGATGATGCTGAGCCTGTCATTTTACCGCCGCCTAAAACAAGCTCAAAACCATCGGTTTCCCACTCCGCTGAAGGTGCTGTTTTATCAGTAAACTTCATTGTGCTCTGCGTCATTTCAATTTTGATAGGTACAGCAGCAACAGCTTCTGCAATTTCCATTGTGTGGGTGTAAGAATAAGGATTGCCTTCAAAGATTGTGGTAAACAGGAAGCTTGCCTCGCCGGCTTGCTTAGTTACAAGAGTTGCCGTGATTACACCATCGGTAAAATCAATATCTGTAAGCTCTGCAACATCAGGATTCTGTGACTCTATGGTAATTCCGTCTCCGTCTATTGAAGGAACAAATATATCTTCATCATTCTGAAGCATATATGCATTTACGGCAATGGAATTTCCTGCTACTTCAGAATCAGAAAGGTTGTGAACTATGCTGCCGTATTCCGGTTTGACATACGGCTTCACCGTAAGCTTTACAGGGCGCACAGCGTAACCATCGGTAGGCTCTGTTGTTTTCACTGCAACAAAAACGAGAGTATAGTCACCGCCGTTTGTATTTTCAAATACCGCTTTAATTTTTTTATTGCCCGGATTAGTTGTGCTGTAAAAATTAATATCTTCAAAAACAGGTGTTGCAGATTTGATTGCAGAATTAATATCCTCCGCAACGCCCGGAATTAGATACACATCAGCAACAGTACCTACTTCTGAACTTACATTGTAGTTCAACTCAACGGTATGCTTTCCTTCCGCAGGGAAATAGATTTTATATGCAGCATATTTCCCGGAGGAAAGGTTGTAAAAAGCCCCCGTACCGTCAAATCCATACTTGGTTTTATTTGTGCTTGTCGTTCCAAGCCATTCAATAACTCCGCCTGTATTTTCGTATGTAAAATCAGCAGGCGAAGAAATCCCGGACCACGAAGATTGGGCAAAGGATATGTCAAATTGATATGGCTCCGGCATTTCAACAACAGAAAGTGAATGCGTAATATTTGTGGTTTCACCCTCAACGGTTGCCTTAAACTGAATATCCACATCTCCCGTCGCCTTTGTTTTCAGCTTCGCTGTGTATACACCCTTAACGTATGCTTCATCAATAATTTCCGCAATATCGGAATCGCTAACGGAAACCTCAAGCCCGTCTCCCGCTTTTTCCGGAATGAAAATTTCTCTGGGAGTATTTATCTGCGCAGAAAATTCGATTTCCTTACCAACGAACTCAGTATCTCTAAGGCTATGTACAACCTCTTTAAAAACAGGCGTTACATAGGGCTTGAAGGTGAGGCTTTTGGGGGTTGTACAATGAGCTCCGTCTTTACTTCTGCGAATGAAAACAATAATGTACTCTCCGGCTTCATTCATTGTAACGCGCTTGCTTATGTTACCGCTTCCCGCAGTATCCGAATACATATTTACATCAGCGAAAAACGGAACATTTGCGGCATTGTTGATTTCATCCTTGATTGTAGTTGTTCCCGCAATAAGCTCTGTTGCTTTTGACGGATCAAAAAGATACATCTCAACATCCTGCGTTCCGTTAGAATGCACGGCATAATCAAGAGTGACGGTATATTCACCTTTCTCTATGCCTTTTATTTTATAAGCGGCATAGTTATAATGTCTGTTGCTGTATCCCCAATGATACATACTGAATCTCGGCGAGTCGACCGCGCCATCCCATGCTACAAAATCATTAGATGTTGAGTGGGAATAATTGCAATCAAAATATTCCAAGTTCCCATTTCCTTTAGAATAGGAAATTAGCGCA
>JAZQSB010000181.1:0-2347 GCA_045629885.1 Eubacteriales bacterium
AGCCTTGTCCTCATTAGAAAGAATGAGCCTCACTCTTGCCGTTTCGGGTTCAACCAAAACTTTTGCATCCGCGCAGAATGAATCATTGATGATTGTTTCCGCAAGACCTACTGCACTTGAGATAGCCGCGCATATAATATCACTGCCGCTCTCAGCATAGCCGGAATGACCGGACACGTCAAACCCGATGGCTTCATCGCCTTTTTTAATTAATCTGACAGTAGTCATAACTTAGCCGATCTTCTCGATCTGGAGCTTTGTGTACGGCTGTCTGTGACCCTGACGGCGGCGGTAGTTCTTCTTTGCCTTGAACTTGAAGACCATGATCTTCTTGCCCTTGCCGTTCTTCAGGACCTTAGCAGTAACCTTAGCACCCTCAACATTCGGAGCGCCGACAGTTACGTTATCGCCGTCGATTGTCATAAGTACGTTGTCAAACTCTACTGTTTCGCTCTCAGTGTTGAGAAGCTCAACATAGATAACATCGCCCTCAGAAACCTTGTACTGCTTTCCGCCTGTAACGAAAATTGCCTGCATTCTTCTTGCACCTCTCTTCATAATTTAGAGTCTCGCTCTTGTAGGCACTGCCGAAGCAGTTTAACAAACCCACTCAATGCGGCTTAGATATTATATCACTATAAAAATGAAAAGTCAAGCTTTTTTACCTGAATTCGTGCATTTTTTCGTCATAAACATTTATTCTCGTAAATTCCGCGAAATCCGGTGCACAATCCGGGAGATATCTTTCTATCGCTTTCACGATATATTCGGGGTTAAGCGATGTATTTCCCGCTGAAAGCGTGGCTTTTATCCGGACATCGCCACCCTCAGCACTCACCTCTACGGATTTTATAAGAGGAGCAATATTTGTTTCCGTTTCTCCGCGCTTGCTTTTTTTCATAAGAACAATTTCCTCGCGCTCAAAAAGCTGTGTAAGCTTATTCACCACTCCAAGCGGAACGCCGTTGTCATATTCAAGTGAAATATTAAATTCCGAGCATGCAATTTCCCGCACAGGGCGCGCGTTCTCATAAACGCGCACAACCTCTATCCCCTCAGGCATGGTCATATTCATCCTCGACACTATTTCTTCGTTTTTCATATCATCGAGGATTACCATATCAAGAAATTCACACTTTCCTGTATACCCAAGGGAGAGCGGAAGCGCAATTGATATATACGGGTGGGGATTAAAACCCTCTGTGTGCTTTACCGCAATGCCCGCACGTGTTAGAACACGCTGGAATGTTCTCATTATATCAAGGTGGGAAACGTAAATTGCCCGTCCTTTTTTCTCATACATAACTCTTACTTTACGCATCACATTTACCTCCGCAAAGAAGATTCGATGCTCCGCAGCCGAGGCACTGTTCACGGCAGTTTGGTGAAGCTTCCGAGCGGTATGCCTTTTCGCACTCACAGCGCAGGAAACGCTTTGTCACGCCCGTTGAAATGTGATCCCACGGCAAAACCTCATCTGCACCTCTCTCGCGGTTTGCGTAAAACTCAGGGTTTATGCCGCATTCATCAAACGCGCTCATCCATGTATCAAGGCTGAAATGTTCTTCCCAGCCGTCAAGCTTCATTCCCTTTTTCCACGCTGCTTCGATAACGCGCCCGACCTTACGGTCACCACGCGCAAACACGGCTTCAAGGAAACTGACGTCCGGCTCGTGCCAGTTGTATGTTATTGCCTTTGCGGTTATCGCCTCACGCAAAAGAAGCGCTTTGCGCTTAAATTCCTCGCGCGTGTTCTGTGCTTCCCACTGGAAAGGTGTCTGCGGCTTCGGAACAAAGCACGCCGCGCTGACCGTTATCTTAACACCGCGCTTCTTGTTCGTTGCGTGCGTTTTCCAGAGATAAAGTATCTTCTGCGAAAGCTCGGCGATTCCTTTTATATCCTCGTCCGTCTCAGTCGGAAGACCTATCATAAAATATAGCTTAACAGAACTTCTTCCGTTTTCAAACGCTATACGGCAGGCGTTCATTATCTCTTCTTCCGTAAGGTTTTTATTTATGGCATCACGAAGCCTTGCGCTTCCCGCCTCGGGAGCAAATGTAAGACCGCCTGATCGAACCTTCTGTATGCGCTGCATAAGCTCAACTGAAAAATTGTCCGCCCGGAGCGACGGGAGCTGAAGGCTGATATTGCGCGGCTCACACCAATCCAGAAGTCCGTCCGCAAGCTCGGGAAGCTCTTTATAATCGCTTGTTGAGAGCGATGCAAGCGAGATTTCCTCATACCCCGTAACCTCGCACATTTCCTTGCCGTGCTCAATAAGCGTTTTTGCCTTCTTTGCACGCACAGGGCGGTATGCATATCCCGCCTGACAGAAGCGGCATCCGC
>JAZQSB010000182.1:0-2991 GCA_045629885.1 Eubacteriales bacterium
ACACCTGAGCTAATGAAAAGAGCGGTTTCCAACGACTTTATCATTCGAAATATGGACAGAAAGATAAATGCAATGAAGCCTACGGCAACTGAACGTAAGTATGCGCGTATGGTTTTAAATGGCTCGGAGCTTGCAAGTATACCCGCCTTTATAAACAAAGAAAGAATTCTTGATCTTGTCGGTTATATGATGACGAAACGAGCTGCACGAAATGACACCTTGGCGGCGCAGAAATCAGATATCAAGAAAAAATACAGAGCACTTGCTGTGGAACAGTTTAAGGGAATGGAAAAAGCAAAGCGGGTGCGTTTGCGTCAGCTTAACTACATGACCCCGCGAAGAGCAATGATGGAACTGTTTGGCGAAGAGCAAGGACAAAAGATATACAAAGAAGTATTCGAGCCAATACGCCAAAACGATGCTGAGCGTACAAGATTTACGCAGACTATGAAGAGTGCTGCAAAGAACTTTGTGGGAAACGATGGCAAAAGTGCTATGCTCACAAAGGAAGAAAGTGCGCTTACTCAAATGCTTATGGAAGGCGTTGCCGCACAGGAGCTTGTTGCCAAGATGGAAACGGAAACAAGGGGAATTGTAGAAGAAAGGGCAAGGGAGATTCTTAAAGAACGGCAGGAAAAGACCAAACATAAAAAAGAAAAAGAAGAAAATGCCGAGGAAGAAAACACAGAAGAAGCTACTGACTACAAGGATCCGAATGAACGTGCGGCGCAGCTTTACTCTGTATATCTTGAGGTACAGGAAGCGCTGAACAGCGGAAAGTACAACAATAAAAAAATTGACCCCGTAAGAATCAATAATGCGGCTGAACATTTTACTGAGCAATACAATCTTCTGTACAATGCTATTAATGAATTTAGAGTTGCGCACGGCGACCAGCCGATAGGATTTATCAAGGGGTACGCACCACACATGCAAAGCAACAATGTACTTACTCCGTTTGAAAGAATGTATCAGTGGATGGCGGCGACATCTGACGTCGGGGATCTTCCGGCAGAAATAGCGGGACGCACACACACCTTCAGACCCAACAGCGTATATAACAGACACTTCCTGCCGAGAGGTTACGAAAGTGAAACCGAGTATAATGTTTATAAAGGTTTTGAGGAATATGTTGAGAAGGTATCTCAGATGTTCTACCACATGGATGACATTATGCGTCTGCGCGAAACGTCACAGTATTTGCGCAAATACTATGTAACTGAGGAAGGACGCGTGCTTTTAAACGGCTTAAACGCAGTGCTCGATAAAAGCTATGACGAAAAGCTTGAGTTTTTAGAGGACGCAAAGCAAATATCCGAGGGAGAAAGATTGAGCGCAGAAAGAGTGGAAGAAGCGCTGGAAAACTATGCTGAAAAGTTGTTCGAAAAGTACAAGGATTCGAAAGCTGTTAACGGTGCTGTTGTGGTATGGCTTGACAACTACACGAATTTGCTTGTTGAAAAACAAAATGCAATAGACCGTGGTCTTGAAGCGCTGATTGATCGAGGCGGAATAAAACTTGTTAACAGCATCATAAACAAAGCGGTCTCAAGATCTGTTGTGGGTAACTTGAGTTCTGTGTTTTCACAGACTGCGCAGTTGCCGGCGATTATTGCAGAACTTGGTGTCGGAAATACTCTTGAAGCTTTGAGAGACTTTGCAATAAGAAGAAATGAACTTAGTCGCTTTAGATACGAAAACGATTTCCTTGTTACAAGAAAAGGCACTGAAATGCTTGATTATGCAACCTCGGACAAGATAGTAAACGCAATGGCGAAGCCGTTGGAGGTGGCAGATTTTGCTATATCTACACTTGCTGCAAGAGCTGCATACTATCAAGGGCTGAGACAGGGTATGGACGCAGATGCAGCAATGGAATATAGTGTGCAAAAGGCAGAAAATATTATGGGCAGCAGAAACGTTGCGTCAAAGCCTGTGGGATTCAGCAGCAAGCACCCTGCTATGCGCTTGCTTAATGCATTCCAGATTGAAGCAAAAAACTTTGTTCAGCACTATTCGAAGGATTTACCGAAAGAGTATAAAGAGCTTGTACGCAAAAAAGGCAAAATGGCTGCAATCAAAAAAATTGGCGGACTATATCTGCTTTATGCAATACTTGCGTTTCTTTACAACAGAGGAATGGAAGAATTAACAGGCAAGACTCCTGCACAGTTAGATTTAATCGGCATTGGACTTAATTTTGTTGCAAGCGGTAAAGGACTTACAGTTAATGACTATATCGGTCAGATGATTAACCGTAACAATGAAAACGTGTTTGAAACAGAACTCCCGGAAGAGTTTGATTGGGCAGGTGCTGTTAAAGCCACAGGACAAATGGCAATTGATGAAATACCGTTGTTGTCGAACGCACTGTCCATTGCCGGATTTGGAGATGACCAAAACATAGCGACATCTGCAATTGCAAATGCGTGGGATTACTTCAAACTTGCTGTCGATGATATTGTCGTAACAAGAGAGGAAAAAGAAAACGATGACGAAACTGACGATGAGTCGGATGTGCTGAACGGCGTAATCAATTTTGCTAAAACCGGATTGCAGTTTGTGCCGGGCGGCAACCAGGCACAAAAGTGGATTGAAGGCATCATGGCGTTGACCGGACATGGCTATAAAAACAAAAACGGCGAGTTAGTCTATCCTGTACGCGGAACTGCATGGGAGTGGCTGCAGATCATGGTGATAGGAAAAAGTGCTCTTGAAAATGCAAGAGAATACTATGCAAGCGGGGCATCGCCGTTAAGGAGCACACGCAACGAGCAGTATTTTGCAATGGCAGAGAATGGCGTCGATGAAGAAGAGGCGTACAGATCTGCGCAAATCATAAATGATATCGAATCCGACAAGGATGAAAACGGCAAAACAATAAGCGGAAGCCAAATGCTCAACAGAATGGAGTATGTCATGGAAACGGACTATCCCGATGAAGTGAAAAACCTTCTTGCGATGAGCATTGCCACAGATACAGCGCATGAT
>JAZQSB010000183.1:0-2054 GCA_045629885.1 Eubacteriales bacterium
TATCAGCAATGCTTTCCTTCTTGCCGATCTGGGAAGCGACGGGGTCAAGATAAGTAGTCATGATACCGAGATCATGAGCTGCAACCTCGAAGCTGCAACGTGTACGAGTGCTTGTCTTTTCAAATATGAGAGCTATATTCTTTCCTTCAAATGTTTTATGCGGAATTCCGCGCTTTTTCTTCGCCTTATACACAGATGCAAGGTCTATCAGATAATGGAGTTCTTCCGGTGTGAAGTCAAGCAGCTTTAAGAAATGTTTACCTTTTAAATTCATATCGGTATTTTCCTTTCTAAATCATTGCACACAAGCGCTTTTTATAACGGCAACAGCCTCTTTGAGAATATCCATCGGGATATTAAGCGACGGAAGAAGACGAACCTTATCCTTTGCCGTAAGGCATAGAACTCCGTTTTCCATACACTCCTTAACAACATCGCCTGCAGGCTTTTTAGTCTTTATACCAATCATAAAGCCCATGCCGCTTACGGACTCAACGCCATCGGCACCGCAAAGCTCATCGAAAATATACTTACTTTTGCTCTTTACGTCAGAAAGGAGCTTATCGTCAATTCTTTCAACAATGCTTATTGCACCTGCCGAGCTTACGGGGTTTCCTCCGAAAGTAGAGCCGTGGTCACCAAAGCCGAGAACGTTCTTTACCTTATCGGAAAGAAGAACCGCGCCAATAGGCAATCCGCCGCCAAGACCTTTTGCAGTTGACACAACATCCGGCTTTATACCGAAGTTCATATACGCATACATTTCTCCGGTTCTGCCGTTGCCGGTCTGCACCTCATCAACAATAAGGATTATATCATTTTCTGCTGCATACTGTGCAGTTTTCTTAACAAAATCAGCCTCGAGCGGAAGCACGCCGCCCTCGCCCTGAATACATTCTATCATAATTGCGGCAACCTTATTGTTTTCCGCAGTTTTCACAAGGGCATCAAAATCATTTGCCGGTGTATGCACAAATCCCGGGGTAAGCGGGCAGAACAGCTCATGGTAATGCTCCTGACCGGTAGCCGCAAGCGTTGTAAGTGTTCTGCCGTGGAAGCTATTTTCAAGCGTGATTATCGTGAAATAATCCTTTCCCTTTTTATCTGCCGCATATTTTCTTGCAACCTTTATTGCACATTCGTTTGCCTCTGCACCGGAGTTGCCGAAAAACACCTTGCTCATTCCCGTCTTTTCACAAAGAAGCTTTGCAAGACGTGTGCACGGCTCCGTATAATAAAGATTGGACATATGCTGAACCTTGGAAAGCTGGTCAATTACAGCGTTTTTCCACTCATCATCCGCTATACCGAATGCCGTTACGCCGATACCAGTTCCCATATCAATATAACGCTTGCCATCGGTACCGTAAACCTCAGCACCTTTACCGTGGGAGATTTCTATCGGAAATCTGTTATACGTTCCGGCAACATATTCTTTATCAATAGAAGTAATATTACTCATTTTTACCTCCGGTCACCATCGTACCCGCACCTTCGTCAGTGAGAAGCTCCATGAGAATGGAGTGGGATACTCTTCCGTCCATAATGGTTACGTTTTTTACACCTTCGTGGATAGCTTCTATGCAGCAATTAACCTTCGGAATCATGCCTCCGGAGATAACGCCCTCTTTATACAGACAGGCAGCTTCATCTATCGTGATTTCCGCAATAAGAGTTGACGGGTCATCCTTATCGCGCAGGATACCGGCGATATCTGTCATCATAATAAGACGCTCAGCACCGAGAGCACCTGCAATGTATGCGGCAGCTGTGTCGCCGTTGATGTTGTATGTATTTCCTTCGGCATCGCAGCCGAGAGTTGAAATTACGGGGATATAGTTCTTTTCAAGCAAATCAATAACCGGCTTTATATTGACCTTTGTAATGTCGCCAACGTAGCCAAGACGCTCATCACGCATTTTGGACTCGATAAGGCGACCATCCATACCCGAAATTCCCATAGCCTTGCCGCCCTTCATTTCAAGAAGGTTTACAAGGGTTTTATTTACCTTACCGGCAAGCACCATCTGAACGATATCAACTGTTTCTTTATC
>JAZQSB010000184.1:0-4121 GCA_045629885.1 Eubacteriales bacterium
TCCCGGAAGCCTCTGGAGCTTTGACGTATCAAACCTGTCTGTTGATATCGGGCGCGTAGTTCTTCCGGGTATGCTATTGCGCCCACGCTCTTCTATTCTTTTAAGCGATTCATCCACCTGCGTCATTCGCTCTTCGCGTTCCCAATCCGTTCTTGCACTGTCCACTTCGTAGAAGCTACTGTATTTCCAAGACTGAGCCGTGTAGTTTAAAGCAGTTATTGCCGAGCATTTGCGTTTTCCGTCTCATCATCCCTTTCTTTAATTAATACACAACCAGTGCGCATTTGTCATAGTATAAACGGGAGGTGAGTTATATGAACTCAACAAATTGCGGATGCACGCCAAGTTGTACCGTTAAATCTGTGGTTGCTGCTTTAATCATAGGTGTCCTTACCGCATTTTTACGCTTCACGGCAACAATAACAATCACTCCGGCATTTTTATGGGTAGTATTAGGTATTGCAATCGGATATCTGGGAATAACGCTTCTATCTCCGTTTGATTCGGGTTCCCGCAGAGATGATTGCTGTAAAAATCTCAACACATTTTTAGCGGGGCTCTTGGGAACAGTGCTGACTTCCCTGGTTCTTCTTGGGATAACCTTTGCTGCAACGAGCGTTATCGGAGCAATCATAACAGGTATTTTGCTATTTTTCTTTTCTCTTGCAATTATAAGCGCAGCTTGCCTTATTAAATGCAAATATAACTGCAACTAACTTTTAAATGAGAGCATTTCTGCCTGATTTCCATTCTGTGTTTCAAACGCATACGACGGCTTGGCTAAATTTAGCCTCGTTAAGTTAATTATACCGCAGAAACGAAAAAGACAATTTCCTATTGCGGAAATTGTCTTTTAAATCTGTTTATCGTTATACTGGATTTCCTTCCGTATCAAAAAGCGGAAGCGGAGCAAGATACGTTATGTCTTTTCTGCCGATAGCATCGCCCTCTGCAAGAACTGCCATTTTTGCAACAACATTGCCTCCTGCCGCATCAATGAGCTTTTCCAGAGCTGCAAGCGATTCTCCCGTGCTGATAACATCATCCACAACAAGAACACGCTTTCCCTTCATTGCTTCAACATCTTTGGAATCAAGATACAGCGTCTGCGTATGGCTGGTGGTTATGGAATCAACCTCTACGCTTATTACATCTTTCATATAAAGCTTTGGCGACTTTCTTGCAACAATGTAGTAATTTGTTCCTGCCTGCCGCGCCATTTCATACAAAAGAGGTATTCCCTTGGACTCCGCAGTAATCATAACATCATACTCGGGCGCAAGCCTGAGGAGCGCCTCTGCCGCTTTTTTTGTAAGCTCAACATCGCCAAACATAACAAATGCGGCTATATACAAGCTTTCATTCAGCCTGCAGAGCGGTAAATCACGCTTTACCCCGGATATGTCTATTGTGTAGAATTCTTTCATTTCAAAACGCTGCCCCTTTTAAATGATATCCAATATAAATTTTATGCAAGACCCATAACCTTAAGTACGATATAAGCTGCAAAAAGTACAACGGAAATCCACATAACACCGCTGATATCCTTTGCCTTACCGCAGAGAACCTTGAGGATAACCCATGCAAGGATACCGAACATAATGCCGTTTGCGATGGAGTATGTAAGCGGCATCATAACGATTGCAAGGAATGCGCCGATTACATCTGCTGCATCACCGTCAAAGTCTACCTTCTTGACTGCCGAGAGCATCAGGAGACCAACGTAAAGCATAGCCGGTGTTGTTGCAAAGCCCGGGATTGCGAGGAAGATAGGTGCAAATACGATTGCAACGATGAACAGAATTGCCGTAACAACAGATGCAAAGCCTGTTCTTCCGCCTGCTGCAACGCCTGCGCTTGACTCAACATAGCTTGTAACCGTTGATGTTCCGAGGCAAGCACCTACAACAGTACCTACAGCGTCAGCCATAAGAGCGCCGCCCGCCTTGGGAAGCTCGCCCTTCTCATTGAGAAGATCGCCCTTCTGAGCAACACCGATGAGGGTGCCGACAGTGTCAAAAATGTCAGTGTAGAGGAATGTGAATGTAACGATAATGAAGCTTGCAAGGTTCTTAGCAATGAAGCCGAAGTCAAACTTAAAGAATGTCGGAGCCGCAAAGTTTGCCTTTATTGCTTCCATCGAGAGATTCGGGATTACGGAATAAACGCCGTTTGCCGGATCCGGAACGTACCAGCCGACAAGCTCTGCAACGATGCCGAGAAGCCATGTGGCAATGATACCGAGAAGAATAGCACCCGGAACCTTAAAGTGGTTGAACACGCCGATAAGGAGAAGCCCTACGAGAGCAAGAACAACGCCCGTGGATGACAAGTCACCGAGAGCAACGGTTGTAGCCGGATCTGCAACAACAATCTTCGCATTGATAAGAGCGATGAGAGTGATAAACACACCGATACCTGCCGTGATACCGAACTTAAGGTTGTTCGGAATCTTGTTTACGAGTGCTTCACGGAACTTGAACAGCGAAAGAATCATAAAGATGATACCTTCAACAAGGATTGAAGTCAGCGCAACTTCGTAGGAATAACCCATAGCTCCGCAGACGGTGAATGCAAAGAACGCATTCAGTCCCATACCGGATGCCAACGCAACAGGATAGTTAGCAAAAAATGCCATACACAATGTTGCGATTGCAGCGGAAATAGCAGTTGCCATAAAGATACCTGCAGGTGTTGCACCCGGAATTCCTCCCAGATAACCGGGGTTGACAGCAAGAATGTACGACATCGCCAGGAATGTAGTGATACCGGCGATAATCTCAGTACGGACACTGCTGCCTCTTTCTTTGATTTTGAAAAGTTTTTCAAGCTTTTCCATGTTACCAACTCCTTTTAAATTTTTGTGGTAGTAAAATTATACCATAAAAGACTTCTTTTTTCAACATTTTTCTTCTTTTTCACAATATAATTGCAACGTCACAAAAAACTTTCCGCTTCAAGCTATTGCTGATTTATTCGTAATGTGATACAATATGTTCGGAATATTTTACCGGAGGTTTTCTCTTTGAACATATCTGAAATTTTCAAAAACCGCCCGCTAGCGCTGGCACCTATGGCAGGCGTTACAGACGCGGCATTCCGTGCTGTATGCCGTGATTGCGGTGCGGATATTACATATACAGAAATGGTCTCTTCCCGCGCTCTTGTCTATCAGGACAGCAAAACCAGCTCACTTCTCATCCGTAATGAGGGAGAAAGCCCGTTCGGTGTTCAGCTTTTCGGAAACGACCCGCGTGTTATGCGTAAGGCAGCAGAAATTGCATACGAGTGCACCGGATGCGATTTTATAGACATAAATATGGGTTGCCCTACACCTAAAATCGTAAACAATGGTGACGGCTCTGCACTTATGAAAAAACCCGCTCTTGCCGCAGAAATCGTCCGCGAAATAAAGCGCGGGGTAACTGTTCCCGTAACCGTAAAATTCCGCAAAGGCTGGGATAGCGGCAGTGTAAACGCCGTTGAGTTTGCAAAGGCTCTTGAGGATGCCGGCGCAGATGCTTTTGCGGTTCACGGAAGAACACGCGCATCGATGTACTCAGGACGCGCGGACTGGGACATTATCCGCGAGGTTGCCTCCGCCGTCAGTGTTCCCGTTCTTGCAAACGGAGATGTTTTCGAGGGCGCAGATGCCGCAAAAATTCTGCGCTGGACAGGTGCCGCAGGCGTTATGATAGGAAGGGCGGCTTTCGGCTGTCCGTGGATATTCTCGCAATGCCGTGCGGCGATTGACGGAAGGGATATTCCTCCTCTTCCCCCTCTTGCAGAGCGGCTTGAAGTGGCAGAAGCGCAGATTCGCAAAAGTGCAGAAAACACATGCGAAAGAGTTGCCGCGCTTGAGGCGCGGCGGCATATCGCGTGGTATCTTCGCGGTGTACGCGGTGCGAATTCATATAAAACGCGTGTAGTCAGCATATCTACACTCGAAGAGCTTCACCGTCTGCTGGAAGAGATAAAACACACCTTGGGATAACAGATAATTAAGCCGTGGCAAAAACTGTCGCGGTTTTTTCTTATTTTGTGCTGTGTGTATATGTTTAAAGCATTGAACATATTTACAGTAAAAATTGACTTTTTCAAAAAACAGTGTATAATATTCT
>JAZQSB010000185.1:0-4878 GCA_045629885.1 Eubacteriales bacterium
CACTGTCTAAAAAAGAACGCAAAAAATGTCACTCCTTACAATCTTTTACAAGCTTATATATTATACCCCTATATAACGAAAAAAGCAAGCAAAAAATGTCATAAAAGTTTTTTAAACATATACCGCTCCATCATTTAATAAAATTAAATGAAAGAGGTGTTTTTTTATTATGTCAAAACAGAGCTTTATCGTGCGTGCAGCGGATTTGTTTGATGTTCCAGCCGATGTGCGCGGCGGACTTATGCATATCGAAATGACGGGAAACCGCGAAGTGTATATAGAAAATCACAAGGGGATTCTGGAGCTTTCGGAAACGGAGGTGCGCCTGAATACCGGAAGCGGAAGCGTAAAGGTGACGGGCGCGGATATAGGAGTTCTGGCAATGAACGCCAATGAAATAAGGCTTTGCGGAATCATCGCAAGCGTGAGCTTTGAGGTTTAAAAAGGGGGATAAAAAGGTTGCAGAATGTGATAAACTTTTTTTGCGGGAGCGTGTTGGTTGAGGTGAAAAGCTCATACCCCGAGCGATTTTTCAACCTGTGCGCCAGAGACGGCATAGAGTTCTGGGATATGACGACGGAAGATTTAGGTGTTTTCCGTATACGCATGTCGGTATCAGACTTTAAGAAGCTGCCGCACATTGTCCGCCGCGCAATGTGCCATGTGCATATAATTGAAAAACGTGGGCTTCCTTTTTTTACATACCGCTTCAGAAAAAGAGCGGCGCTTGTTTTGGGGTGCGCGGTGTTCTGCCTGATTGCGTGGGTGTTCACAAGCTTTGTGTGGGTAATAAATATAGACGGTTTTCCGGAGCTTGATGCGGTGAAGCTTCGATGCGCGCTTGCGGATGCCGGACTGGCGGTAGGAACATATGCGCCGTCGGTTAACATATCCGAGCTTCGCAACAGCGTGCTTATTGATATGCCGGAGCTTGCGTATGTGTCCGTAAATTTTAGTGGTTCCCATGCCAATGTAACAGCAAGAAAACGCATTTCTCCGCCGGAAGTACTTGCAAAAGAAATCCCATGTGATATAATAGCAGATAAGGACGGTGTTATATGTGATATCACTGTAAAGACGGGAACGCCTGAGGTTGTCCGCGGTGATACCGTAATAAAAGGTCAGATTCTCGCGAGCGGGTATATGACCGGACGCGCAGGAAGCACCGTACTGACCCATGCAGATGCGGAAATAAAGGTGCGGACATGGAGAAAGAAGAGCGCGCGTATCCAGAAAACATACGAAGAAAAGGTGTATACGGGCAACGAAAAGGAATTGTATACAATAATTTTATGCGGAAAGAGAATAAAATTATATATAAACAGTGGAATTTCATATGCAAAGTGTGATAAAATAATAGAAAAGACTGATCTTGTTCTTCTTGACGGAGTTACGCTTCCTGTATCTCTCGAGCGGGCAAAGTGCCGCGAATACAAAACAGAGAAGGTGCAGATGTCTGTCGAGACCGCGTATGACATGCTGGGACAGGGGTTACATCTTGCGCTTGATATTCCGGAGAGCAGCGAGGTTGTGAACGCAGAGCTTTCCACATCCGAGGATGAGCGCTTTGCGTATGCGTCCATAATTGCAGAGTGTATTGAAAAAACAGGAGAAGAAAGAGAAATTCTGAGGTGATTTAAAACAATATGGTAGAACGAACGATAAACATTGAAAGGCTTGAGCAGATGACCGATATTTTTGGCTCATTTGACGAAAACATAGGGATTTTAGAGCGCGAGCTTGGTGTAACGGTGTTAAACCGCAATACCGAGCTTAAGGTTGTGGGCGATGAGGAGCGCGCAGACCGCGCGGTGAGAGTTATCGAAAGCCTGCTCGTGCTTTCATCCCGCGGCGAGGGGATAAACGAGCAGAACATCAGGTATGTAATTGGACTTGTTGAGGAAAACAAGGAGGCGCAGATATCCGAGCTTTCGCGTGATGTTATCTGCATCACGGTTAAGGGAAAGCCGATAAAGCCGAAAACAATCGGTCAGCGAGACTATATTAACGCAATCCAGAATAACACCGTAACTCTCGGCATAGGACCTGCCGGTACGGGTAAAACGTATCTCGCGGTTGCCGCGGCGGTGAATGCGTTCCGCGAAAAGAAGGTAAACCGGATAATCCTTACGCGTCCGGCGATTGAGGCGGGAGAGAAGCTCGGATTTCTGCCGGGTGATTTGCAGAGCAAGGTTGACCCGTATCTCCGCCCGCTGTATGACGGTCTGTATGATATGATAGGACCTGAGGCATTTCAGAGGTATATGGAGCGCGGAACAATTGAGGTTGCGCCGCTTGCGTATATGCGCGGAAGAACGCTTGACGATTCGTTTATTATTCTTGACGAGGCACAGAATACAACGCCCGAGCAGATGAAGATGTTCTTAACGCGTCTCGGCTTTAATTCAAAGGCGGTAATTACCGGAGATATAACGCAGATAGACTTGCCGGACGGCAAAAGCTCCGGGCTTCGCGATGCGATGCGCGTGCTGGACGGAATTGAGGACGTTGCAATGTGTATGCTTTCATCAAAGGACGTTGTGCGCCATGTGCTTGTTCAGCGAATAATAAATGCGTATGAAAAGCGAGACCGTGAAATGGAAAAGAAATTACAGCAGTCAAGAAAGGAAAATAAAAATGGCAGAGCATAGCATAACGGTTGTCAACGATACACCGAATGAAGAACTTGAGGCACTCATAACGCGCGTTGTGAACGGTGCGCTTGATGCAGAAAACGTGGAGCAGAACTGTGATGTTTGCGTTATGATAACGGATGATGAGAATATTCACGAGCTGAATCTCGAGCATCGCGGCGTTGACCGCCCGACAGATGTTCTCTCATTCCCGATGCTCGAGCTTTCTCCCGGACAGAAGATAGAGGTAAACCCGCTTGAGATTGACGAGTCCACCGGCGCTGTTATGCTTGGCGACATCGTCATTTCCGCAGACCGCGCAAAGGCACAGGCTCAGGAGTACGGACACAGTGAAGAGCGTGAGTTTGCATTTCTCGCAACGCACGGTATTCTCCACCTTCTCGGCTATGACCACGAAAAGGGTGAGGAAGACGAAAAGCTTCACTTCTCACGTCAGGAAGAGATTCTTTCAGGTCTTGGTATCCGCAGATAAAAGATAATAGAGAAGAGAGATAAGGAATGATTGCACATATGAAGCGTGAGGTCGGAAATCTAAGGAAAAGCTTTAAAGCTGCCGCAAGAGGGCTTCTTGCCGTGACAAGGCACGAACGCAATTTCAGGATACATATAGTTATGATGCTTTACGTCATTTTCTTTTCCGTTATCGGACGTGCGGAAAAGAGTGACGTTGCAAGCTTTGTGCTTTGCTTCGGTATTATGCTCGCCTCCGAGCTTATAAATACGGCTTTTGAGCTTTTGTGCGATGAGGTCACGGAGCAGTACAGCGAGAGAATCCGCGACGTAAAGGACATTGCGGCTGGGGCGGTGCTTGTGTCGGCAATTGCTTCAGCTGTTGTAGGACTGATGACGTTTTTGAGTCCCACGGTGTTCGCAAACGTGATGACATGTTTTTTGGAACACGTCTGGGTTTTGGCGGCGTTTTTGCTCTCTGTTCCGATTGCAGTTTTATTTATTTTCAGAAGAGGAAAGAAATGAAAAAAGGAAACATACATACCGTAGAGATAACGGCGTATACCTCCGAGGGGGCGGGTATTGCCCGCATAGACGGCATGGCGGTCTTTGTTCCGCTTGCCCTGCGCGGTGAGGTGTGCGAAATAATGATATTAAAGGTTGAGAAAAGCTTTGCTTATGCAAAGCTTATTCGTGTTATAAAGGCATCACCCGAGCGGAGGATAAGCGAGTGTAAATACTATCCGAAATGCGGCGGTTGCACAATGTGGCATATGTCGTATGCGGAAGAGCTTTGCGTAAAGGAAGAGCATGTGCGCTCATGTATAGAGCGCATTGCAAAGCTTGACCTACCTGTGTTTCCGATTGTTGGTGCGGATGATATACATCGTTACCGCAACAAGGCGCAGTTTCCGGTTGGAAAGGATGCTGCAAGTGGATTTTACCGTCCTCGAAGCCATGATATCGTGCCGTCGAAAACCTGCCTTATTCAGAGTGAGGTGGCGGATAAGGTGCGCGCCGCCATACACGAATGGCAGAAAATGTGCAATGTTTCATCGTATGACGAGAAGAGTGGAAAGGGCGTTTTGCGGCATATTTACGTAAGAAATGGTAAAGGCGGAGCATTGCTGTGCCTTGTAGTAACCAAAACGCCCGAAAATACGGACAAGCTTATAGCGTATATAACAGAAAAGTGCCCCGAGGTTTGCGGAATAGTGCTTAATATCAACAAAGAAAAAACGAATGTAATCCTCGGCAATAAATATATAACACTGTGGGGAGAGTCTGCGCTTTCCGATGAGCTTTGCCAAACGGAATTTTCAATCTCACCCGCCGCATTTTATCAGGTTAACCACGCGCAGACGGAAAAGCTCTATGACATTGCGACAACGCTGGCACTCTCCAGCGGAGCAAAAACAGCGCTTGACCTCTATTGCGGGATAGGAACGATAACCTTAAAGCTTGCAAAGTCGCTCGAGCGGGTTATAGGTGTTGAGGTTGTGCCACAGGCAATAGAGGATGCGAAGAAAAATGCAGAGTTAAACGGAATAACAAATACAGAGTTTATCTGTGCCGATGCAGGAGAAGCGGCAGAGATGCTTGCTTTGCGCGGGGAAAAGCCCGATGCAATAGTTATTGACCCGCCGCGCAAAGGTCTTTCTCCCGAGGTGATTTCCGAGATAAAGCGTATGGCACCGGAAACGGTTGTTTATGTCTCCTGCGACCCAGCAACTCTTGCACGTGATGCAGAAAGACTTTTAAAATTAGGCTACGA
>JAZQSB010000186.1:0-4351 GCA_045629885.1 Eubacteriales bacterium
AACTATTTTGCAGATTACGATACAACCGTTCACTTCATTTCTCAGGAAGAGCTTAACCGCGACCATGCAGGCATCCCCCATGGCGGCAGAGTCTTCCGCACCGGAACAACAAATAACGGCAAAAACTCTCACGTAATAGAATACAGCTTAAAGCTTGACTCAAACCCCGAGTTTACTGCAAGCGTGCTGGTGTCTTATGCCCGCGCAGCGTATCGCTTGAATTGTGAAGGTGTTTGCGGCGCAAAAACCGTTTTTGATATCGCGCCGGCATACCTGCATCCCGCAAGCCCGGAAGATCTTCGCAAAAACCTTTTATAATATTTGTAACAACAAACGTTCTTGTGATGCAAGAACGTTTGTTGTTTTTCTATCATTCCTGTTTTTCTTGTATACCAAGGGAAAATGTGGTATACTATTTTTATATTGTTGAAAGGATGTTTTATTATGCGCGATTATGCAAAAGAGCTTAATAATCGAGTCTCTTATATAAAAAATCTTATCGAAGAAAGCCACGCTGCGGGAATTGTTTTCGGAAACTCAGGCGGAAAGGACTGTGCGCTTGTCGGCATTCTCTGCAAAAAGGCGTGCGACAACACGGTCTGCATCCAACTCCCCTGCCACTCAAAGCAGAATTTTGGTTCGGATATGGACGATGCCCTTGCCGTTGCAAAGAAATTCGGTATAGAGCATCGCACGTTTGATTTAACTCCCGTACGCACAGCGATGCTTGAAATGATGGGCGATGAGGTAGCGCTTAACAGTAATGCGCTCGTAAATCTCCCCCCGAGACTTCGTATGACAACGCTTTACACCGTTGCAGCGGCAGAAAACCGTCTTGTTGCAGGTACGGGAAACCGCAGCGAACGCTATATGGGATATTTCACAAAGCACGGTGACGGCGCGTGTGACTTTAATCCAATCTCCGACCTGACCGTCGGAGAGGTCTATGAGTTTTTGCGTTTTCTCGGCGCACCGGATTCCGTAATAACAAAGGCACCTTCTGCAGGACTGTATGAAGGACAGACGGACGAAAAGGATATGGGCGTAACGTATGCCGAAATTGACGAATACATTTTAAACGGAACTGGAAAGCCGGAAAGCATCGAAATCATCAACCGTTACCATTCAAGAAGCGCGCACAAGCGCCGCGCAACAAATATGTTCCGCGAAATCAATGAGTAATATGAAAAAGCTCCTTACGCTTTTTGCCGTTCTCTGCTTGGCGATATCGTTTGTTTTCATCTTCTGTCTTGTCGGATACAAGTTTACCGGATGTCTGATTTTTCTGCTCGGCGCATTTTTTATATATCTCGCGCTCAGCATTGGCATAAAAAAGCGTCCGCTTATTATATTGCGGCGGATTGTTGTATTCCTCGCCGCACTCGGTATCGGCTTCACCGCAGTGATGACAAGTATCGTTATCCGCGATATGAGCGGAGATGTGCCGACAGCGTGCGATTATGTAATTGTTCTCGGTGCAGGTCTTGATAAGGAAACGCCGTCACTCACCCTCGTTGACAGACTGCAGCGCACCGTCACATACATGAACAAATATCCCGGCAGCACCGCGATAGTAAGCGGTTCTCAGGGCAGCGGTGAAACGATTACAGAGGCGCTTGCCATGGAGCGCTATCTTATTTCTCACGGCATTCCCCGCGAGATGATAATTAAAGAAGAAAAAGCAACGAACACAAACGAAAACCTGATTTATTCCCGGAAGATAATTGACTCACGTGGCGGTGGCAGTGTGGCAATAGTGTCAAGCGATTATCACATATTCCGAGCACGGCTTCTTGCTGAAAAACAAGGTCTAAAAGCGGTAATGCTGTCTGCAAAGTCATCTCTTCCCATTCTTCGTATAAACTACGCAGTCCGTGAAGGCTTTGCGCTTGTCAAAGCAAAGCTTCTTGGTCATATTTAGGAGGAACAAGCTGTGAACATTCACAAATCAATAGAAAGCCTTATCGGCAACACACCTATACTGGAGCTTCGAAACTATATGGCGGAGCGAAAAATCCCCGCAACTGTTGCGGCAAAGCTTGAATATCTGAACCCGACCGGCAGTGTAAAGGACCGCGCAGCATTGGGAATGATACTTGATGCGGAGAAACGCGGGGTGCTGAAGTCCGGCGCAGTTATCATTGAGCCGACAAGCGGCAATACAGGCATTGGGCTTGCCGCGATAGGTGCCGCCCGCGGATACCGCGTTGTTCTCACAATGCCCGATACCATGAGCGCAGAACGGCGCGCACTTCTCGCAGCCTACGGCGCAGAGCTTGTTCTGACCCCCGGAAGTGAAGGAATGAACGGAGCAATTCGCCGCGCCGAAGAAATTTCCAAAGAAATTTCCGGAAGCTTTATTCCGAACCAGTTTGAAAACCTGTCAAACCCGGCAATCCACGAAGAAACCACCGCGCGTGAGATTTGGGAAGACACCGACGGGCGCGTGGATGCTGTTATTTGCGGCGTGGGCTCAGGTGGAACCGTTTCTGGAATCGGACGTGCGCTTAAAAAGCTGAATCCTGAAATTAAAATTATAGCGATTGAGCCGTGTGACTCTCCCGTTCTCTCAGGAGGCTCGGCGGGTTCGCACAAGCTTCAAGGCATCGGCGCAGGATTTATTCCAAAAGCACTTGACACCGCAAGCTACGATGAGATTATAACGGTTTCTTCAGAAGATGCATACGCCGCTGCACGCGATATCTGTCGCACTGACGGTATCTTCTGCGGAATAACCTCCGGTGCTGCGATTTATGTCGCTGAAAGCTACGCGCGCCGTCCGGAAAATGAAGGTAAACTTATTATTGCCATTGCTCCGGACTCCGGCTCACGCTACCTTTCAACCCCGGGACTGTTCGGTGAATAAATACGTTTTACCTATGAGACCGCAAAAAGGATCCACTTTTGCGGTCTGTTTTCATCCAAACGAAAAAAGCTTGTGAAAAATTTAATTTTGCTTTATCTTCCGCATATTTTGTGATATGCTATATTTGGTGGAAAATTTGATTATTCCAGGAAAGGAAGATTTATATATGCGAAAGACAAAAATTGTTTGTACCATCGGTCCGGCAAGTGCAGACGATGCCATGTTTGAGGCCATGTGCCGCGCAGGACTTAACGTTGCACGCCTTAACTTTTCTCACGGCACACACGCCGAGCACAAAGAAAAGCTGGATATGATAAAGCGCGTCCGTGAAAAGCTTAATCTGCCGATTGCAATTATGCTTGATACAAAAGGACCGGAATACAGAATAAAAACCTTTAAAAATGATAAGGTAACAGTAGTTGCCGGCGACAAATTCACCTTTACTACAGAAGATGTTGAGGGTGATAACACACGCGTTTCGGTAAACTACAGCGGTCTTGCAAACGACCTTGCAATCGGTGACCGTATACTGGTAAACAACGGGCTTGTCATATTCCGGGTTTCGGAGATAAGCGGTCGTGATGTAATTTGCGAGGTTATCGCAGGCGGCGCGCTTTCAAACCGCAAGAGCATGAGCTTTCCGAACAAGGTACTCAAAAAAGAATACTTAAGCGAGCAGGACAAGGAAGATCTTCTCTTCGGCATTGAAAACGGAGTTGATTTCGTCGCAGCATCGTTTGTTTCTTCAAAGCAGGATGTGATTGACCTTAAAAGCTTCCTTGCCGAAAACGGCGGAGAGAATATTGAAGTTATTGCAAAAATTGAAAACCGTTCAGGTGTTGACAACATTGAAGAAATCTGCGAGGTATGCGAGGGCATTATGGTTGCACGCGGTGACCTTGGCGTAGAGGTTCCGTTTGCGGAGCTTCCCGCAATACAGAAGTATCTCATCACAAAATGCCGTCTTCTCGGTAAGCGCGTCATCACAGCAACAGAGATGCTGGAATCTATGATTCACAACCCCCGCCCGACCCGTGCCGAGATTTCCGACGTTGCAAACGCAGTTTACGACGGAACAAGCGCCGTTATGCTTTCCGGCGAAACTGCGGCGGGTAAATATCCTGTTGAAACCATAACCGCTATGGAAGAAATAATTGAGGAAACAGAGAAGAACATTAACTATGAAAAGCGCTTCCGCACAAGCTCTTTCAAGATAAAGAATAAGGTTGATGCCATTTCCCACGCTACCTGCGGTATGGCGATTGACATCGACGCAAAAGCGATTGTGGTAAGCTCTATGTCCGGTATGACGGTGCGCATGGTCTCACGCTTCCGTGCTCCGACAGACATCATAGGTATGGCTACAAACAAGGCTGTGTGGTACAAGCTGGCACTTTCCTGGGGCGTTCTTCCCGTTCTCAGCGAACAGTTTAATTCTTCCGACGTTCTGTTCTATCACGCAACCCGCGCGGCAAAGGACAATCT
>JAZQSB010000187.1:0-1741 GCA_045629885.1 Eubacteriales bacterium
GTCAACGCAGCTTCCTCTGCGACCGGTATATCGCTCGTTCCCGCTGTTATTACCAAAATTTTCCCATGCCCGGTCACTTTTGCATTCTCTCCGCAAACACCGATTCTTGCCTCTTTATAATATCTTATTCCCGGTATATTCTCTGCTTTTTCTTCCGACAGGCGTGTTATAAGCATGTTTTTTTCTCCGGAAGATGACAGCTCTTTTAAAATGCCGTTTATCTGTTCTGCGCTCTTTCCCTCGCCGTATATAACCTCGCACGCTCCGTTGCGAAGACGGCGGTGAGTATCCACCTTTGCAAAGTCAATATCACGGAAAGGCTCGGTTTTAAGCATAATTTCCGCATCCTGAGCGGTCATTTCCCCGTTTTTCACTTTATTTAATATGTCAATATAAAAACTGCTCATTCGCGTGCCTCCGGCTCAACAGTAAGAAGGTCAAAATATTTTTGCATCGTTATGCCTATCTTTTTTTGATTTTTAAAAAAACGTAATGTATCCTTTTTTGAAAGCTCAAGCGTTGCTTCCCGCTCGTTAAGTCTTACCCTGAAATTTGAAAATCCGAGAGAAAAAAGATATTTCTCCGCTTCATTTACGCGCGATATCTTTTCCTGCGTAATCTCTTTTCCTTGTTTTATTCTCGTTGCAAGGCACGAATATGAAGGCTTGTCCCATACTGAAAGTCCGGCAACGCGCGCGCAGTCTTTAATCTTTTCCTTTGTCATTCCGCACATACGAAGCGGTGACACAACCGAAAGCTCACCCAGTGCGCGAAAACCGGGTCTGGATGAAACATCGTCCGAGGCGTTTGTGCCGTCGCATATAACTTCGCAGCCTTCCTCACGCGCTGCTGCAGTTACTCTCTCCATCATTCCACGCTTACAGAAATAACATCTGTCCGCACCGTTTTCTACTATATTTTTATCTCTGAGAACAGAAAAATCAATAACCTGAATCGGTACAGAAAGCTCACCTGCCGCTCTCACCGCGTCGCAAAGCTCGCTTTCCGGCTGAAACTCTGTCTTTGCAAAATATGCCTTTACATTTGCGCCGCAAGACACAGCTACATACATAAGATATATGGAATCAACGCCGCCGGAAAGGGCTATTCCGACATTTTTATATTCTGAAAAAAACTCTGCAAGCGTCATTTGGGGCACCTCTTTTTTGTTATACCCATCTAAGTATATATTATATCTTTCTGTACTGTCTTTGTCAAGGAGAGCTGGTACAATGGAAAAGAATAAGAAAGGAAAACGAAAAAAGGATTACTTCAGAGGCTTGAAACTCTGAGGTAATCCTTTTGCGTTACTGATGTTAGATAAGCTCTATTATTGCCATCTCAGCACAGTCACCGCGACGCGGACCGAGCTTTGTGATGCGGCAGTAACCGCCGTTGCGATCTGCATACTTCGGCGAAATCTCGTCGAAGAGCTTCTTAACAACATCTTCCTTTGTAATAAAGGCAAGTGCCTGACGCTTATTGTGAAGCGTGTTTGTCTTTCCGAGAGTAATCATTTTCTCGGTGAGCGGACGAACTTCTTTAGCACGCATGAGCGTGGTTTCAATTTTTCCGTTTTCAAGCAAATACGTAACCATTGCGCGAAGCATTGCCATACGGGCATCAGTGGTACGTCCAAGCTTACGTGTTCCGGGCATTGTAATACCTCCTTTTATCCTGTCCAGCCCGCAAGTGGGACATTAGTTGTCCTCACTTGCAAGTGCGGGCCCCATTGTATCAA
>JAZQSB010000188.1:0-10723 GCA_045629885.1 Eubacteriales bacterium
ATTATCTTTTAAGAATTATTTACAGAACTTTTCTATGTAATTATCTATACCATTTTTAATTATATCAACAGATGCTTCCCTGTTGCTTACCTCATTAACTGCTGTTTCTTTATTTTCGAGATTTTTATAAACGGTGAAAAAATGTCTCATCTCATCAAAAATATGCTCGGGCAGTTCTGCGATATCTTTATAGACATTATAATTAGGGTCACTGAATGGAATTGCAATGATTTTTTCGTCATTGCGATTATTATCTATCATTGATATAACGCCGATAGGATATGCTCTGACTAAAGTCATCGGTTCTATTTGTTCAGAACATAATAGCAAAACATCAAGAGGGTCATTGTCGTCTCCGTAAGTTCGGGGAATAAACCCATAATTTGCCGGATAGTGAGTAGAAGTGTGCAAAATTCTGTCAAGTATTAAATAACCTGTCTCTTTGTCGAGCTCATATTTTTTCTTGCTTCCTTTTGAGATTTCAACAACACATATAAAATCCTCTGCGTGTATTCTCTTTGGTGAAATGTCGTGCCAAATATTAGACATAATTATTCTCCTTTTTATTTAAATTATTTGATATTTTCTTTTCAAAGATATGTATATTCAGGCAAACCAAAATAAATATGACTTATCCTGACAGTATCATTATCTACACATTCAACAAAAACCACCTGCGGAATCCCACAGGTGGTTTTAATGTACATATTAATCGTTAACGTAAGGGAGAAGCGCAATGTGACGTGCACGCTTGATAGCTTCTGTAACCTGACGCTGATGAGCAGCGCAAACGCCTGTCATACGACGCGGAAGAATCTTGCCGCGCTCGGATGTGAATCTGCGAAGACGTGCTGCATCCTTATAATCGATGAAGCTTACCTTATCAGCGCAGAACGGGCAAACCTTCTTGCGCTTGCGGTTCTTAAGGTTTCTATCCATTGATAGGGTCCTCCTTTATTCAAAAATTAGAATGGAAGCTCGCCGTCGTCACCTACAAGCTCTTCAAAATCAGAGCCGGATGAAACAGCGTTAAGTCCGACGTTTGACGGAGTGGGCGGCTCACCGAACGGAGAGAATGAAGCAGCACCGGATGAGCCATCACGCTTTGATTCAGCGAAAAAGCACTCGTCTGCAACAACCTCTGTTGCTGTGCGGTTGTTACCGTCGCGGTCTTTATAGTTACGGACCTGAAGTTTGCCGCTTACAGCGACAAGCTGACCCTTTGAAAACCACTTGGATACGAATTCAGCAGTATTGCGCCATGCAACGATGTTGACGAAATCAGCAGTCTGCTGCTGGTTGTCGTCACGGCGGGAATAGCCGCGGTCAACAGCGAGCGTAAAGGACGCTACCGGAATATCGGACTGTGTGTGGCGAAGCTCGGGGTCGCGGGTAAGTCTACCCATGAGAATAACTTTGTTAAGCACAGGAAGTTACCTCCTTAAGCGATTTCATCTTTGCAGATGATAAGAGAGCGCATGATGCCTTCCGTGATTTTGAAAACACGGTCAAGCTCTGCCGGGAAGGACGGAACGCACTCGAAATCGAAGAGAACATAGTAACCTTCGTTCATGTCGTTAATCGGGTACGCAAATCTGCGCTTACCCCATTCGTCGACATTGACAAGAGTGCCGTTCTTCTCAACGAGAGTCTTGAACTTTGCAACAAGCTCTGAGATAGCCTCTTCGCCGAGTTCACAGTTGATGATAAAAACTGTTTCGTACTTTGCGGAAACCTTTGCCATTGTAAAACACCTCCTTCTGGACTTATGGCCCCCGTGAATATTCGGGAGCAAGGATAGAGCGATGCACAACGCGTGCAAAACTCTGCAAAATAATATTATACACAATTTTTGAAAAAAGTCAACCAAAATTTTCATTTAACTTGAAATTCATACTGGTCTTTGTTATAATTAATAAAAAAATAAAATTAATGTTTGGAGGATAACCATGAAAAAAACCTCTTATCTTGCGCGCTGTTCGCTTATTGCTGCAGCATATGCTGTTCTCACGCTTGCGTTTCCCGCGCTGTCTTACGGTCCGGTTCAGGTGCGTATCAGCGAGGCACTCTGTATTCTGCCGTTTTTTTTGCCGGAGGCGGTATGGGGGCTGACCGTAGGCTGCCTTGTTGCGAACCTTATTGGTGTATCAATGGGCGTTACACTTCCGTGGGATGTTCTTATCGGAACTCTTGCAACATTTATTGCTGTTATGCTTACCCGTAAAATACGTATCAAATGGCTTGTTCCGTTGCCGGCGGTAGTATTAAACGCCGTCCTTGTCGGAATCATGCTTACATATATTATACTGCCGGAAGCTGAGGCAATTCCGTTGTGGTATAACATTCTGATGGTGGGTGCAGGTGAGGTTATTGCCGGCTACGGACTTGGTATCCCGTTGTTTTCAGTTATCGAAAAAGTGTTTGGGAGGAAGAACAAATGAAGGTAAAGAAAGCTGTTGTCCCCGCTGCAGGATTCGGAACAAGAATGCTTCCGGCGACAAAATCCGTGCCAAAGGAAATGGTATGTATCGCAGGACGTCCCGCAATACATTATATAGTTAAGGAAGCGGTTGATTCAGGGATTGAAGATATCCTCATCATCACAAGCCGCGGGAAAAGCGCAATTGAGGATTATTTTGACTATTCGCCCGAGCTTGAGGATCGCCTTGAAAAATCCGGAAAAACAGAGCTACGGCGCGAGCTTCGCGCAATTGCCGATATGGCAAACATAACATTTATACGACAGAAGGAGCTTCGCGGGCTTGGTCATGCGGTTATGCACGCGCGAGGATTTACCGGCGATGAGCCGTTTGCTGTGCTTCTGGGTGATGATATTATGCGGAGTGATGTCCCGGTTACAAAGCAGCTTGCGGATAACGCCGAGAAGTATGGTTGCAGCTGTGTCGGAGTAAAGTATGTAGAGACTTCGGAAATTTCAAAGTATTGCACACTGGGCGTGAAGCCTGTTGAGGAGCGTTTGTTTGACGTGAACCAGCTTATTGAAAAGCCCACACCCGACAAGCTTCTTTCAAACTATGCAATACTCGGAAGATATGTTCTGACAAGTGGAATATATGAACAGCTTGAGAATGCAAAGCCGGGATTCGGTGGTGAAATTCAGCTTACGGATGCACTCAATCTCCTTTGTCAGAAGGAACGTATGCTTGCGCTTGATTTTGAGGGCAAAAGATTTGATTCGGGGAACATCTGCGGCTATATGGAAGCTTCCATTCAGCTTGCGCTTGAAAACCCCGAAGTTTCCGGTTGGCTTAAAAACTATATGAAAGGTCTGTCTCTCTGATAATGAAAAAACTTGTTTGTTTACTTCTTGCCGTATGTCTTACGCTTTCTCTATGCGCCTGCACGGAAAAAGAACCGCAGAAAAAGGATGAGGAAGAATTTCGCATAGTTACGTCTTTTTATCCCGTATATGTTACAACGCTTAATCTGGTTGACGGTGCAGAGGGAGTTTCGCTTATGAATCTTACCGAGCCGGATATAGGCTGTGTGCATGATTACACGCTCACACCTGACGATATTGACAGAATCACAGGTACAGATTTATTTATCGCAAGCGGTATGGGTATGGAAAGCTTTGTTGGGAAAACTTCTCTTGGTATTCCGAGACTTGAGGTTCTTGAATGTGGCGAGGACGTTCCGCATATAATTGGCGATGAGGATGAGATTAAGAATTCTCATTACTGGATGGATATTGAAAATACAATAAGCCAGTGTGAAAAGATAAAGAGAACGCTTATACGTCTTAATCCTGAAAACAGCGCCGTGTATGAAAAAAACGCGGCAGAGTATACGGAAAAGCTCTCCACTTTGCTTGATGAAGCAAAAGCACGCGCCGAGGGCTTTGGTGACGGAAGAATAACCGTTTACCACGATTCGCTTGAGTATTTTATGCTGGAGCTTGGTATAAAGTATACAACCATTCCGTCTGATGCAGATGCAGAAGAATATCTTCGCGCTCCCGGTGCGCAGAATTTTTCGCAGCTGCTTGTGCAGAAAAGCCTGATTGATAGTGATGAGGTAAAGAAAATTTGCAAGATTACGCAATGCACACCGCTGGAGATAGATACCGTAACCTTAGGCAGCGAGGACGGCAATGACGAGGATGCGTATATAAACGCAGTGCACCATAACCTTGATGTAATCGAGCAGGTGCTGGGGTAAAAATACATTTAATGAACGGGTTCTGTTGTGAATCCGTTTGTTTTTTCGCTTGCGGAAGACCGCACGGCTTTTGGTGTGGTGGTATTGACACTCGAGAACGCTGTATGCTATAATATAAACGCTTGGAGACAAGCAGAGGCAACCATTAAACGGTAGGCAGTTCAATCTTGCCCTCGAAAGGGGGCGTTGCCAATGGAGTACATAACTTTAATTTTAATTATTGTTTTTTATACTGTCATTGCAATAAAAAAGAAATAACCGCCCGATCGTCCAAAATCAGCGGTTATTCTTTATAACACTATTTTGAGGGCGAACCGTCTATCGGTTGCCTTTTTATATTTTCATTATATACGACGCAAAGGTAATTGTCAAGGAAAAGTTGGAATGATTGCAACAAACTCGTTTATGGTAATATGATTATTTTTTTGTGGAATAATTTATGAGTAAAATTAATTAAACACATTGACAAATATAGGTGGATATGCTACAATATAACCATAAAAAGGAAACGGTGTGATAACAATGGTAAGCAAACTTATTCGGAGAAGTGTCTCTGCAAAGGTGTGTCTTACGTTGTATCCTTCCGGAAAGATTCGGTCATAGCGGTATATAATTCAAGATAAGTTACGCGCAGAGAGCTTTCTCCGAAAATTATGGAGCAGCTTCTGCGCGTTTTTGTTTTGACGGAAAATGGGGCGGATATTGATTCTGAAACACTAATAGAGGTTTTGAACATTGATAGTTCTGATGATACTGCGATATGCGTTACAAATGTTGAAAATGGAATAGTTGCAAAGGATGTTTATATCGCGTATGCAGAAGAAGAAAATGATTTAGTTGTAGATAATACGATGGCTGAAATTATTACTCGCGCGGTTGACCATACAGAAAGTGCATCATTTCCACCGTTGAGCTGGGATGGAAATTACATCGTACATGCTACGGCGACAATGTCTGTGTACACAAACAATTATCTAAATTATTATAAACCGTATAGGTGTTCTTTCTATTATGAAAATTTTACTGGAGTTACAGTTAATTCTATTTCTGTGGAGTTTATTTCGCAGGGATTCTTGTATACTTATCCTCTATATCAAAATACCGGTGAGGAATACAGGCACCTTGTTACTGCCTCAAAAACAAATCCGGCATCTGGTGTAACTTATACTGGGACGAATTATTTTGCTTCGGATGGAGTGCTTTGGGTAGGAACAGGTTCAGTTGAAGCGGGGATGTCTTTAACATTCCTAAATTATATTAATGGGTCATTGGACACATATACTGTTAAGTTATAGGAGAATCAATTCATGAAAAAGCGGTTATCTTTTATATTGGCACTTGTGCTTTGCGTATCACTTGCGGGGTGTGCAAGCACTTCACAAAATCAGAATAAAGAGACGTTGCAGCTGAATCTTGAGCCGTGCGTCGGCAAGACACTTCCGGAGGTTTGTGAGCTTCTCAATACGAAAGAAGCAGACATTACGGAAAATCCGCAGGTTATGCGGTATGAATTTAATGCAAAAACCGAGTTTGCAGGGCAGCGGTTTACACGATACCTCTGCTTCGGAGATAAGGACGGCGAAAAGCTTTTCTATGGCGGCGGATATGAAACTATCGTAGAAAGCAAGGGCGAAGAGCTCGCGGTACTGATTGATGAGCTGAAAAACACGCTCATTGATACCTACGGAGAACCGACAACGTACCCGGGGCATGGCGGTGCGCTCGGAGATAAGCGCTATTTTTCAGATGTTACCTTTGATGTTTTTATAGAGGACTGGAGCCTAAATGATTCAAAGGGCGGGCAGATACGTTTGACCGTAACGATACACGAAGAGCGTGCGCTTGTTACAGTCCAGTACTCAGCATCTGCATATTAATTCTAAACTGTTGCAGTCACCTTGGTGTGGTGTTGTAAAACGCTCACATTCCGGTATAGAAATGCCGCCTATAAAGGCAAGCGGTTATAAATTACAGCGAAATTATGCATACGGGATGCGCGGAAAACACAGTTTCCATTTAGCATCGACGGCATAATGAGCGCGATAATTTATCCGCTGCTTTATCTAGCGGCAAAGGCGTGGGGTTGCAAAGGGGTTCGCAAGAGAACCCCTTTGAGAAAACGGGCGTTTGCCCTACACTAGGGATGACAAGAATGGGATGGTTTCTTGTGCAAAATTTACAAAAATAAAAATAAAATTCTGCGGAAAGTTAGTTATTCCGCAGAATTTTTGTTATTTTCATAATGTAAAGTTGACAAGGTTGCATATTTAGTGATAAAATGATAGTCTCAATTATAATGCGGTAGTGTGCCCACTTATGGTCTTATTTTACCTCATTAAGTTGAAAAAAACAATAGTTTAAAGCAAAAAAATATCAACTTACCCGCGTGTTTCGTTTGTTGCCCGTTATGGGCTGTCAAGTGTGCGGAAAAAGAGATTTTGCCGCGGGTGCGGCACAAATACAGGAAGAGGCGGAGGTTCGTCTTTTCCGAGTTCAACAGGAGAGTGAAAGCCGAATGAAGGACATTATGTACGGAAGAACCCAGAGAAAGAGCTTCGCGCATATCGATGAGATTTTAGAGATGCCGAATCTTCTTGAGGTTCAGAAAAAGTCTTACGAGTGGTTCCTTGAGACGGGACTCCGCGAGGTATTGCAGGATGCGGGCACCGTTGAGGACTATTCGGGCAATCTCGAGCTGTCGTTTATTGACTATACGCTCGATGACAAGTGCAAGTACAGCGTAGATGAGTGTAAGGAGCGCGATACAACGTATGCAGCCCCGCTCCGTGTGAAGGTAAGACTTCGCAACAAAGAAACAGAGGAGATAACAGAGCAGGAAATCTTTATGGGAGATTTCCCCGTTATGACAGACACGGGAACATTTGTCATCAACGGTGCAGAGCGTGTTATCGTATCTCAGATTGTCCGTTCTCCGGGTATGTATTTTGATGCAAAGATGGATAAGGCAGACAGCGCCATTTACAGCGCAACGATTATTCCTTACCGCGGCGCATGGCTTGAGTACGAGACGGACCTTAACGATATTTTCAGCATAAGAATTGATAAGAACAGAAAGCTTCCGGTTACGGCACTTATCCGTGCGCTGGGTCTTGTGACGGACACACAGATAAAAGAGGTGTTCGGCGAGGATGACAGAATCGTTCAGACTCTTGACAAGGATACCTGCAAGACGGAAGAGGACGCGCTTATCGAAATTTACAAGCGTCTCCGTCCGGGTGAACCGCCGACAATCGACGGCGCAAGAACCCTTCTTAACAATCTCTTCTTTGATGAGAGACGTTATGACCTTTCTGCAGTAGGCAGATATAAATACAATAAGAAGATGAACATCGGTCGCCGCATTGCAAACAAGACTATTGCAGAGACTGTTGTTTGCCCGCGCACGGGCGAAATTCTTGCGGAAGCAGGTGAAATCCTCTCCCGCGAAAAGGCTGAGGAAATTGCACGCCGCGGTGTCAATACCGTTATTCTAAGCGTAAATGACCGCAACATCAAAGTGTTTGGCAACGGAATGGTTGACATCAATGACTTTGTTGACTTTGACGCAAAGGAAGAACTCGGCATAACCGAAATGGTTCGGTTTACCGTTCTTTGCGAGCTTCTTGATGCTTATGAGGGAGACGAGCTCAAGGCTCAGATTACCGAGAGACTCGGCGACCTTATTCCAAAGCATATTACAGTTGATGATATCTTTGCATCCATCAACTACTTAAACGGTCTTGCATCAGGTATCGGCGTAACGGATGACATCGACCATCTTGGAAACCGCCGTCTCCGCTCTGTTGGTGAGCTTTTGCAGAATCAGTTCAGAATAGGCTTCTCGCGTATGGAGCGTGGTATCCGCGAGCGTATGACGATCCAGGATCTTGATATCGTTACTCCGCAGTCACTTATCAACATCCGACCTGTAACTGCTGCCATAAAGGAGTTCTTCGGATCTTCGCCGCTTTCGCAGTTCATGGATCAGAACAACCCGCTTGCAGAGCTTACACACAAGCGCCGTATGTCTGCGCTCGGTCCGGGCGGTCTCTCACGTGACCGTGCAAGCTTTGAGGTCCGAGACGTTCACCACAGCCACTACGGACGTATGTGTCCAATTGAAACTCCGGAAGGTCCGAATATCGGTCTTATTTCCTATCTTGCGAGCTTTGCGCGCATAAACGACTTCGGATTTATCGAAGCTCCGTATCGCAAGATTGACAAGGAAACCGGAAAGATAACCGACGAGGTTGTATATATGATGGCAGATACCGAGGATGAGTTTATCATCGCGCAGGCAAACGAGCCGCTTGATGAAGAAGGAAGAATTGCAAAAGCACGTGTTACCTGCCGTATCCGTGATGAAATCGTTGAGGTTCCGCGTGAGCGCGTTGACTATATCGACGTATCGCCGAAGATGATGGTTTCCGTTGCTACTGCAATGATCCCGTTCCTTGAAAACGACGACGCAAACCGTGCGCTCATGGGTGCAAACATGCAGAAGCAGGCTGTTCCTCTTCTCGTTACGGAAGCACCTATCGTTGCTACGGGTATTGAGCATAAGGTAGCTGTTGACTCCGGTGTCTGCGCTGTTGCAGAGGATGACGGCGTAGTAACACGCGTCGAGGCTGACAGCATCACTGTAAAATATGACAACGGCGAAGTGAAGACACACCGCCTTACGAAGTTTATGCGTTCCAATCAGGGCACATGCGTAAACCAGCGCCCGATAGTATTCGCCGGCGACAAGGTAAAGAAGGGCGATGTTATCGCTGACGGTCCGTCAACCGCAGAGGGCGAAATTGCGCTCGGAAGAAACGTTCTCATCGGTTTTATGACATGGGAAGGTTACAACTACGAAGACGCTGTTCTTCTTAACGAGCGTCTTGTAAAAGAAGATATTTACTCTTCAATCCATATAGAAGAATACGAAACTGAAGCACGTGATACAAAGCTCGGCTGCGAGGAAATCACACGTGATATCCCGAACGTCGGCGACGATGCTCTTCGCGACCTTGACGAGCGCGGAATCATTCGCATCGGTGCAGAGGTACGCCCGGGCGATATCCTTGTAGGTAAGGTAACGCCTAAGGGTGAAACCGAGCTTACCGCAGAGGAAAGACTTCTCCGTGCAATCTTCGGTGAAAAGGCACGTGAGGTTCGTGATACATCTCTCCGCGTTCCGCACGGCGAAAGCGGTATCATCGTTGATGTAAAGGTATTCACCCGTGCAAACGGTGATGAAATGAACCCCGGTGTCAATATGGTTGTCCGCTGCTACATCGCACGTAAGAGAAAAATCTCTGTCGGTGACAAGATGGCTGGACGTCATGGTAACAAGGGTGTTGTTTCACGCATTCTTCCGCAGGAGGATATGCCGTTCCTTCCGGACGGTACTCCGCTTGATATAGTTCTTAACCCGCTCGGCGTTCCGTCCCGAATGAACATCGGTCAGGTTCTTGAGGTTCACCTTGGTTATGCCGCAAGAAAGCTCGGTTGGAAGGTTGCGACTCCCGTATTCGATGGAGCAAACGAGGACGACATTGAACAGACCCTCCGCCTTGCAGGTCTCTCGCCGGACGGTAAGAGCATTCTGTATGATGGACGTACCGGTGAGCAGTTTGATAACCCGGTTACGGTTGGTTATGTATACTACCTCAAGCTTCACCACCTTGTTGATGACAAGATTCACGCACGTTCAACAGGCCCGTACTCTCTTGTTACTCAGCAGCCGCTCGGTGGTAAGGCACAGTTTGGCGGTCAGCGCTTCGGTGAAATGGAAGTTTGGGCGCTTGAAGCTTACGGTGCTGCTTACACGCTTCAGGAAATCCTTACGGTTAAGTCTGACGATATCGTAGGACGTGTAAAGACCTATGAAGCAATCGTAAAAGGCAAAAATGTTCCGCATCCGGGTATTCCGGAATCGTTCAAGGTTCTCGTCAAGGAGCTTCAGTCTCTCTGTCTCGATGTCCGTGTGCTTGATAAAAATATGGAAGAAATTGAGCTTACGGAGGATGATGAAGACGATAATTTCGTAAAGTTCGCCCGTGAGGACGAGGATTACGTAATGGATGGTGACATTGAGGATGCAGGTTACACTGTTGAGGATGCCGAGGACGATTTCGATCTCGATGCCGAGGAGCTGTTCGGCGGAGATGACGATTACAATGATGACGATGCCGATCTTTTCGCAGATTCGGATGAATTTTAAGGAGGTAATAGGGTTATGAGTTATACGACTTTTGAAGCAATCAAAATCGGACTTGCATCTCCGGAAATGATTCTTGACTGGTCATTCGGCGAGGTAGTCAAGCCTGAAACCATAAACTACAGAACCTTAAAGCCGGAAAGAGACGGTTTGTTCTGCGAAAAAATCTTTGGTCCGATGAAGGACTGGGAATGTCATTGTGGAAAGTATAAGAAGATAAGATATAAGGGAAAGATATGTGACCGATGCGGTGTTGAAGTTACCAAGGCAAAGGTTCGGCGTGAGCGTATGGGTCACATTGACCTTGCAACCCCGGTTTCTCATATCTGGTAC
>JAZQSB010000189.1:0-5602 GCA_045629885.1 Eubacteriales bacterium
CACTTGATGTCTCTTCTTTTTGTGTGCTTGTAGTATCATAGCCACAATGATTGCAGAATTTTGCATTTGTTCCAATTCTTGCTTTGCATTTAGAACATTCTTTTGTATCATTAGTATTCAAATTCTGTGTTAGGCCACCAAACTGTTGTCCGATAGCACCACCAACACCAACGCCCATTCCCAACCCTATACCGGCACCCATTAAGCCACCTTGCATTGAGTTGGGATTTGTAGCAGCTCCTTCCAATGTGTCAAACGAACGCTCCTGCTGATAACTATATCCGACAATATCCATTTCTGCTCTTTTGGCGAGTGCGTTTTTAAGCTGTACAACAGCAGCATCATCTTCCGGAACATTTATATCATTTACAAAGAATGATACAAGCTTAATTCCATAAACATCAAAGGTAGGAGATATCCTCTCCTGCAAATATGTAGAAATTTCATCAAGATAAGCATTGATTTCTAAAATGCTGATGTTTTTATGCACCAAATAGGAAGAAATAACATCTTTTGCCTTTGTAAGATATACGCCTCTGAAAAACTTCAAAATAGAATTTTTATCAAATTGCGGAAGCGTACCTACAAGCTTTAATAAAAACTTCTTAGAATCTTCTATTTGGATACCAAATTGCCCAAAAGCTCTCACAGGCACAAATACTTTGTATTTTGGATCTTGGAGCTGAATGGGCGTTGAAGTTCCCCATTTAACATCTAATGAAAAGACCTTATTGATATACCATACTTCAGCAGTAAACGGAGAACGTCCACCAAAAGGCAAGTTAATCAATTTATTTAAAATCGGTATATTGGCAGTATCTAAGGTGTGTCTACCTGCACTAAACACATCGCATACTTGTCCACCTTTAACTAATATAGCTTCTTGCGACTCGTTTACGATTAACTGCGTCCATGTACCCAATTCATTATTGGGATATTTCCACGCAAACACATCAGGATTACCGTCATATTTTATGACATCAATAATCGCCACAGCTTTTCTCTCCCCACTTTATTTTCCTCAATTATACCTCTATAGCGATAATTTGTCAAGTCTATAAGAATAATATTATTTCTATAGATATGATAAACTATTTTCATAGATGTGGAGGTTTGCATTATGAATGTTGGAGAAAGAATTCGATACTTCAGGCAAAAACAAGGACTTACAGTGAACGGTCTGGCATATCTCGCCGGAGTTTCTCAAAGCCATTTGCGTGATATAGAGCTTGGCAACAAACAACCGACTATTGAATACCTTTCATATATATGTGATGCACTGAAGATTACCTTAGAACAATTCTTCACAAATGAGGAAACGCAGGACAAGCTATTATCAATTATTAAAAATCTTAATGATGAACAAAAAAATACGCTCATTGCATTTATTGAAGCAATGAGCAGCAAATCTTAACTCAACCACAAACCCGCCGCGGGGAAATCCCGCGGCGGTAAAGTTTAGCCGTACTCTCTTTGTAACGCAAGTCTTTTCTCATTTCAAAAGCCAATCCAGCACATTGATCTGCTTTATTCCGTTGTGCGAAGTCATCGGTTCTTCATCCATTGTGAGCAAGAATTTAGGATTGTGATCCGGTATGCTGTCAAGCGGCTTAAGCTCGCGCTCTAAAACGACATCGTCATCAACGCGATATGCCACCTGATAATATTCGCATCCCTCATCGTTGATTGCGATGAAATCAACTTCCACATTGCCTATTTTTCCAACGTGAACCTCATATCCTCTTCTTAACAGCTCAAGATAAACTATATTTTCCAGAATATGCCCTCGATCTGCTTTTTTTGTTCCGAGAAGAAAATATCTCAGCCCAATATCAGCAACATAATACTTCCCGCCTGTTTCAAGAAGCTGTTTTCCCTTTATATCATATCTTTCAGCCTTATATATTACAAAGCTTTCCTGCAGAGCTTTCAGATAATTTTCAACAGTGTTCACCGACACTTTTCCTCTCGACGAAGCAAGCGCATTCGATATTTTTGTTGCCGAGGTAGGATTTCCGATATTGTCAAATATAAACCTTATCACATTTTCAAGCATCGGAACATCCATAATCTTCTTTCTTGCAACAACATCTTTAAGAACAACAGAATTGTATATCCCCTCAAGATATATATTTTTTGCTTTCTTCCCCGACAACTCAAGTATATACGGAAACGAGCCGTTTTCTATATACTCTCTGTATTTTCGGGCAAGGTCTGTTTTATCTCCCAACGCAGTTATATATTCTTTAAACGAAAGCGGTTGCATTTTTATTTCGACATATCTTCCGGAAAGCAGCGTCGCAAGCTCACCGGAAAGGATGTTCGCATTTGATCCTGTTATATATAAATCCACATTTTTCTTTATATACAATCCGTCGCATGCCTCCTGAAACTCCGTCACCTTCTGGACCTCATCCAAAAAGACATAGTTCATTTTATCCGGCAACAATTTTTCATTAACATATTCATATAAACGGTTGCTTTCGCGGATATCCATATACTCAGGATCCTCAAGATTTATTGCAATAATCTGATTTTCCGAAATCCCGCATTCAAGAAGATAATTGCGATAAAGCTCATACAAGGTAGATTTACCTGAACGGCGAATTCCGGTCACAACCTTAATCAGGTCTTTATCTTTGAACTCCACAAGCAGCTTCATATATTCTTCTCTTGCTATCACGAGAAACACCACCTTTAAGTTTATGCATTCATTTTATCAAACATCCCGATTTTTGTCAAGTTTATTCAATGCATTTAACAAACTCCTTGAATAACTATTTTTTATTCAGTGCATATTATATTCCAACTCTATGATTTTATTCCGGATATGTTGCATCATTCCTGAATTTGCGGCTGCCACATTTTTACAAAACCGCCGCGGAAAATTCCGCGGCGGTAATTTTCTGTATTTTACGGGCGCTGACCGAGACCACCTTCAAGCGTAAGGGTTTCACCTGTCATATACTTGAAGTCCGGATGTGCAAGCTGTACGCATACGCGACCGATTTCAAGCTCTGCATCGCCGAAGTGCCCCATCGGCGGCATATGAACATTTTTGTCAAACGCATCGGGATATGCGTTCTTGAACTGCTCAAGCTGAGCCGTCCATGCAAGCGGACAAACGATGTTTACGTTTATTCCGTCCTTGCCCCACTCCGTTGCGGCAACGCGCGTAAGACCGCGGATACCCTCCTTCGCAGCAGCATATGCACACTGACCGAAGTTGCCGAAAAGCCCCGCACCTGATGCGAAGTTGATTACCGAGCCTTTGGTCTCCTTAAGATACGGATAGCACGCCTTCATATAATAGAAGGTTGCATAAAGGCCGGAATACATTGCAAGATCAAACTGCTCTGTTGTATGCTCTGCAAGCGGAACGCCGGACGCAGATGCCTGAGCGTTGTTTATAAGCACGTCAATACGTCCGAACTCCTTCATTGTTTCGTCAACAACTTTTTTGACCGTCTCTTCGTTGTCCGTGCCGGATGCGATATCTGCCTGAAGGATAAGAACCTTGATGCCGTAAAGCTTTTCAAGCTCTGCCTTTGCATCCTCAAGCTTCTTTACATTTCTTCCCGTAATAACGATGTTTGCGCCCTCTTTTGCATACGCTGTTGCAATACCGTAGCCGATAGAGCCGCATCTCCCGTCGGAGAGTACTGCACGTCCTGCGCCTGTGATGATTACTGTTTTACCTGTTAAAAATCCCATTGTTCTGCACCATCCTTTTTGTATTTATAGTATTTCTTTTACTATCGAATTAAGCTCGTCATACCTTGCGATAATATCGCGCGCAAGCGTTACCTGAGCACGGGTACGTACGAGATTATGCCGCGGGTAATCCGTCTTGAAATATTTATCTCCCGTGAGATAATCGTCAAGAAATCTTCCCGCAAGCTCCATTGCTATTACAATTACGCTGTCTACAAGGTTTTCCTTTTCCCGCTCGGTTAAAAGATCCCCGCAAGCAGAGAGAAACCCTTCCGTAAACGCGCGGAATTTCCCGTTGTCAAGCGCAATTTTTGATGTATCCGGCTCATCCTCTTCCGCGGTGTTTGCCGAAAAGCGGACTGCATCACCATAATCGTGGAGGGCAAGTCCCGGCATAACGGTGTCAAGGTCTATTACCGCAAGAGCCTGCTTTGTATCCGTATCAAACAAAACGTTATTGCACTTTGTGTCGTTATGTGTAACGCGGAGCGGCAGAAGCCCCTCTTTGTGCATTCTTGTAAGCTTTACCGCTCTGTCAAAATTCTCGCGGAAGAACGCAATTTCATCTGCTGCATCGCGCGCTCTGTCAAGGGGATTTTCGTCCACG
Organism: Eubacteriales bacterium; assembly: GCA_045629885.1. Taxonomy (GTDB): domain Bacteria; phylum Bacillota; class Clostridia; order Oscillospirales; family JAAYXM01; genus SIG480. The sequence goes on from JAZQSB010000189.1 coordinate 4,322, forward strand.
TGAGAAAGAAGCGTGTTCATTCTCTTTTCCGTATCGTGAAAATCAGGAATTGTTTCATAAAGCCCTGATGCGTCGAAATCGCGCAGCTCCATCTGAAAACGTCCAAACGCAAATCCCGCCTGATAAAGAATTTCAAGGTCTTCGCACGAGTCAAAGGTAACGGAATTATCGATAAACCGATACGCGCGCCAGCACTTTCCCTCATCATCAAAGAAACAGCTGTCCCCTGTCTCCGTCTTTGAAAAATTCAGTACCATTCGCTCACACCCTGCATCAAGCTTTGATGCAATATGGCTTGTAACCTGCGAGATATTCTCCATCATTTTCTGCGGCTCACGGAAAACATATGTATTAATCTGCTGGACGATGTAACAGTTTTCTTCCTCACCATCGCGAAAGGTTACCTTGAACGTATCATTTATATTTCCGCTTTTTATAACGTCGCACGCGACGATTTCGCCGCGTATGCAAAACGTTTTGCAAATGCCTTCAATGTTCATTAAAACGCACCCTTTTTGAAAATATATTTTATTCTATCATATTTTTGCGCCTTATTCAACCTATTTTACTTATTTCCGACACAATCGCGCGCACAAGTGCCTTAAAATCACGACTTACGCGGTCTGCCGTTTCTTTCACTTCCTCGTGAGTGAGCGGGCGCGGACTGAGCCCGGCTGCCATATTCGTTATACAGCTTATGCCGCAAATCTCCATTCCCATATGCCGTGCCGCCATCGATTCAACCGCAGTGCTCATTCCGACGGCATCAGCACCCATACGCTCATATGCACGGATTTCCGCAGGTGTCTCATAATTGGGTCCGGAGGTTTGGATGTATACCCCCTCTTTCACATCTACCGAAAGCTTTCCGGCACATGCCTTTATGACATCACGAAATCTTTCGGAATAAACCTCGCTCATATCCGGAAAACGGACACCCAGCTCATCAATACTTTTTCCGACGAGCGGAGACGGAACAAGACTTGATATATGATCCGTTATCATCATAAGCGCGCCCTGAGCAAAGCCATGGTTTATTCCGCCTGCTGCGTTTGTAAGGATAAGCTTTTTCGCGCCGAGAAGCCCCATAAGGCGCACAGGCATCACGACATCATGTATATCATATCCCTCATAGAAATGAACGCGCCCCTGCATTGCGACAACCGGAACTTTCTGAAGATATCCGAACACAAACCTGCCCTCGTGCCCCGTAACGGTGGACACAGGAAAAGACGGTATATCGCGGTAAGACACACTGCCGATGCACTCTATCTCATCGGC
>JAZQSB010000190.1:0-2258 GCA_045629885.1 Eubacteriales bacterium
CGATGTAAAGTTTTATATTTACTTAATAAATAAGCGGGCGGTCAAACAAGACCGCCCGCTCATTTTAGCTGAAGAAATAATTTTTTGTGTTGCCGTAGCAGATATCGCGAACCATGCGCGACAGAAGTGCATCATCATCCGGTGCTTCTCCGTTTTCAACCCACGAGCCTATGATGTTGCAAACAATGCGTCTAAAATATTCATGGCGCGTATAGCTTAAGAAGCTGCGTGAATCGGTAAGCATACCAATGAATTTTGAAAAGAGTGTGACGCTGGCAAGAGCGCGCATATGCTTTTCCATACCGTCGATGTGGTCGTTAAGCCACCATGCAGAACCGATCTGAATTTTGCCTGCAATTCCATGACCGTTAAAGCAGGTTGCAAGAGTCATAAGTGCTTCGTTGTGAGCCGGATTGAGGCTGTAAAGCACGGTCTTCGGGAGCTTGTTTTCGCGCTCAAGCAAATCAAGAAGCGTGATAATCGGCTCAACAACGGAAACGTCGCTCATTGTGTCAAAACCGGTGTCAACGCCAAGCGCATTAAACGCCGCAGTGTTGTTATCACGGAGAACTGCGATATGCAGCTGCATAACGAGATTGTGATCATAGTATTTTTTTGCAAGGGCGAGATAGAGCGTTGAGTAGTAGATATCAATATCTTCTTTTGACGGTTCAATGCCTGCAAGCTTTGCGCGGAAAACTCTGTCTGCGGCTGCCTCGTCAGGCTGCATAAAGTTTACCATATTAAGGGAATGGTCAGAGCTGCGGCAACCGCGCTCTACAAAGAAGTCAAGGCGCTCGAAAAGTGCGCGCTCAAGGCTCTTATAATCCTTTATCTCATAGCCGACAACGCCGGAAAGCTTTTCAATATATCCCGGAAATTCTGCGCGCCAGATGTTGAGCGCACGCTCCGGACGGTAGGACGGAACAACCTGTACATCAAAGCTTTCATCTGCCTTGATAACATCGTGGAAGTGAAGGTCATCGCACGGGTCATCAGTTGTACCTATAATCTCAACGTTTGAACTCTTGATAAGTCCGCGTGCGCCAAACTCCGGACGGCAAAGCATTTCGTTGCACTTACTCCAGATTTCCTCTGCATTTTCGGGGCAGAGAAGCTCTTCAATGCCGAAATAGCGGCGAAGCTCAAGATGCGTCCAGTGGTAAAGCGGGTTTCCGATGCAATAGGGCATCACTTCTGCCCACTTTAAAAACTTTTCCTTCGGGGATGCATCTCCTGTTATGTATTTTTCATCAACGCCAAAGCCGCGCATGATGCGCCATTTGTAATGGTCACCGCCGAGCCATACCTCGGTGATGCTTTCGTAATGCTTATCCTCTGCAATTTCCTGAGGATTTAAGTGGCAGTGATAATCTATTATCGGAGTTTTTTCAGCAATCTCATGATAAAGGCGCTTCGCAGTTTCCGTTTTTAAAAGAAAATCACGGTCCATAAACTTTTTCATATTAAATCACCGTATCCTGAAATGAAATTTTATCTCATCAATTCACCTTATATATAATATAACAACGTTGTAGTATTGTCAAGCATGATAAATTATACATCGCACTTCGCAACAAGAAGAATTCCTTCCTGTGCTCGCCCTGCGGTTCGAATTCCGAGCGGGCAGGGCAGTGCGCGGTCGCGGATGCTGCAGACTGCGCTGCCGCTTATCACGCCGTCCTTTTCCGAGGCATATGAGCCGAGAATTTCGCGCCCGTTAACAGTTATGTGTGCAGTACCACCTTTGCCGGAGGTGACAAGGAAAAAAAGGCAGTACATTCCGGGTGCGTCTATAACGATTTTTGACATATCACTGCAGTTAAGCCATATCGGCGGAGGGGAAGAGACGTACATTGCATATGTATCCGACGAGCGTTTTGGAAAAAAGAGCAGAGAAAACTCCCGCCCATTTGTGTTTCTGTGCATACCGCGTCCTCCGAAAGATGTGTTGCTTCATCTTATTCGGAAGAAAGGAAAAGTGTGAAAACATAAAAAATCCTGCAGGATCCTGCAGGATTTTTTATGGTAAATTTTAATTGCTTAAATTACTGAGCAGCGTTAGCCTTCTTTGCCATCTGGCTCTTTTTGCGAGCACCACAGTTCTTGCTGATGATACCCTTGCGAACTGCAACGTCGATGCTCTGTGCTGCAAGATTGTATGCTGCCGGAGCGTTGCCGCCCTCGGAAATAGCGGCCTCACACTTCTTAAGCGATGTCTTAAGCTGAGACTTTGCAGCCTGGTTACGTGCTGCGTA
>JAZQSB010000191.1:0-4158 GCA_045629885.1 Eubacteriales bacterium
CATAATCTTTACGCCTTCTGCCTCTGCCTCTGCGATTTCTTCGCTTGTAGCCGGCATCTCGTCGCGTGTGCGGCGATAAGCAATGTATACATTCTTTGCACCAAGGCGGCGAGCTGTACGTGCAGCGTCAACAGCAGTAAATCCACCACCGAGGATAACAACGTCATCACCGATTGCAACCTTCTTGCCGTCATATACATCCTTAAGGAAGTCTACAGCATTGTAAATGCCCTTTGCATCTTCACCTGCAATGCCCGGAAGACGTCCTGCCTGAGCACCGACACCGAGGAATACAGAAGCGTAGCCCTCCGCCTTGAGGCTCTCTGCAGTAATGTCGCGACCGTACATAACGCCGGTCTTGAACTCTACGCCAAGTTCCTTGAGAACTGCGATTTCATCATCAATTGCGCTCTTGTCAAGGCGGAAGTTCGGAATAGCGAAGCGGAGCATACCGCCGAGGTAGCTTTCCTTCTCAAATACGGTTACACCGTATCCTGCCTTTGCAAGATAGAATGCAGCAGAGATACCTGCCGGACCGGAACCGATAACAGCAATCTTCTTGCCGTTTGCCTTTGCCTTAACGAGATCAGGCTTCCAGCCGTTCTTCTTTGCCTGCTCAAGAGTAAATCTCTTAAGGTCGCGAATCTGGATCGCACGACCTGTGATACCGCGGGTACATGAAAGCTCACACGGATGGTTGCAGACCTGACCGCAGATTCCCATAAGCGGTGCTGCACCAACGATAAGCTCGTAAGCGCGCTTGTAATCCTTCTTTGCAATCATATTTACATAAGCCTGAGCCGGAACATTTGCCGGGCAAGCAGTCTTACACGGAGCTGCGAGGGTTCCCTTAACGTGTGAATAACCCTTATAGAGCGTAACGTCTGCAGCAGTGCGGACGTGCGGGAGAATAAGGTCACGCATATCACGTGTTGTGTTATATCCGTGGCTTGCCATAAAGTCACGTACACCATCGATGAGATCGCCGATGAAGTCGTAACCGGAGATAAGAGTCTCAGAGCAGATACCAATCATATCCGCACCTGCCATGAACATTTCGCAAGCGTCACGCCAGTTGCGTACGCCACCAGCCATCATAATCTTCGGCTCCGGACCATTGACCTTACGGATTTCGTATGTATCACGGAGAGCAAGGGGCTTTACCCATGAACCGCAGTGGCAGGACATGGAAATCTCATCCTGGAGGTGATACGGTGCTCTTTCCGGATGCTCAAGGTTGATCGGCGGAAGAGCCATACGGTTTGATGTGCCGCCGACAGCATCTGCACCTGCAGCGTAAAGAGCAGTAGCAACCTGAGCGATCTTGCCGCCCTCCGGAGTAAGCTTAACGAAAAGCGGAATGGAAATTTCTTTCTTAATTGCACGCACGATTTCAGCAACAGCCTCGCCGTTCTGACCAAGGCTTGCGCCGGTCTTTTGCTTGGATGCATTGTCATCGCCCTGAGAAAGCTGAAGGTTAAAGGACATATTCGGGCAGCACATATTAAGCTCGATAACATCAGCGCCTGCCTTTTCGAACTCAACAGCCATATTTACCCAGCCTTCAACACCCTTGTCGCCTGCATATGTAATGTTTGCAAAAAGCTTAAGGTCGCCCTTGAGTTCTTTTTTTGCATCACGCATAAGCTGGAGACCTTCTGAAAACTTGAGGCGCTTCTCAACTGTGAAGCAAAGTGCGTTGCGATCCTTGAAGATTGCATAACGCGGAACACGGTTGATGTACGGAGCGGGGTCGATTGTGAGCTTAATGGAAGCTGCACCCCAGCCGCACTCTTCAATTTTCTTGAGCTGCTCGACCGACTTTGTGGTCGGGCCGGAAGCTACAAAGAACGGGTTTCGGAACTTTACACCGGCTACTTCTACCGGAAGATTAAAATTGCCTGTCATATCTATTATCCTCCTTCAGTATTAAAGTCTGTCGTTCTTGATGGCAATGCCTTCACGAGCGGACTTGTAGATAAGATTGATAACTCTGATTGCTTCATAGCCGTCAACACCGCGGAGACCAACCTTTGCGTCCTTGTTGTCGCGTGCAGATTCCATGAAGTGACGGATTTCGTTTACGTAACCGAGGTTGAACTTCTCATCAACAGCAGGTCTTGACCAGCCGGTTGTTACCTCTGCCTTTTCAACGGTGTACTCAGCACCCGGGATTGAGTAAAGGTTAAGAGCGGACGAGAATGTAAGGTCAACATGGAGGCAACCCTGATCGCCATAGAAGTCGATAACGTCTTCCATACCGCCGGTTGTTACGTAGTTTGCCTCGAGAAGTGCTGTTGTGCCGTCCTCAAAACGCATGAGAGCAGCGCCCCAGTCTTCACCTTCCATGGACTTGTGCCAGAGGTTTGTATCGCCGCCGCCGGAAGTCATAGCAACAACTTCCGTCCAACGGTTGTTCTTAAGAGCGAGCATAAAGCATACCGGATGAACACCGAGGTGAACCATCGAGCCGCCGCCGCAGAACTTGATTGTCTGAGCAAACGGAGAGTGAGAACCGCAATGGCACTCACGTGCACGAACGAACATCGGCTTGCCGATTGCACCCTCGTTGATAACTTCAAGAGCACGGTTGAGAGCCGGAGCAAAGAGCCAATCCTCAGCATAGTAAAGCTTCTTGCCTGCAGCTTCTGCAGCATCAAGCATTTCCTTTGCATCCTCTACAGTTGTTGCAAGCGGCTTTTCACTGATAACGTGGCGCCCCTTCTTGAATGCAGCAAGTGCAGCATCGTGGTGAAGGAAGTTCGGCAGGCAGATGTCAACAACATCACAGTCAACCTCTTCGATAGCCTTGAACATATCGTCATAGACGGCATAATCCTTAAAGCCGTATCTGTCTGCAAGAGTCTTTATGCGGCTTGTATCCTTATCACAAATCGCAACAAGCTCTGCAATGTCGCCGCAGCGGGCATACCCTTCTGCGTGCAAATCCGCGGAAAACGCGGCGCCGATGAGAAGAACTCTAACTTTTCCCATTTTGGAAACCCTCCGTAAATATGTATTTAAACATTATTTGTCTAATACACAGTATACAACATTTTTTTAAAATAAACAAGCACTTTTCCTATCATATATTAATTACAAATGATTTTAAAAGAGTTATAATTTTTCTCAATATCTTATAGATATCCCTTTCAGTTATTAGTTATGCTTATGCTTTACAACTGCCGGTAATTTGTGGTATACTAATATAATAATGTAAAAAAGGAAAGGGGCGCGTCTGATTTGAAATCCGTAATCGTTACAGATGTCCGTTACCGCATGAGCCTGCCGGTTATCCGCTCACTCGGAAAAGAAGGTTTTCATATTACTGCCGCTGAGCGAAAAGCCTGCAAAAAAGGTGCAGAACTTGGTTTTTATTCAAAGTACACATCTGAAACTGCTTACATTTCCGATGCAGAAGAAAATCCGACGCAGTTTGTTGCCGATCTGAAAAAACTCTCAGAAAAGCAACCTGAGCGTCCTGTTATCATTCCCATAGGAATAACATCACTTCTTGCAATGTGCGAAAAAAGTGAAGAAATAGCCGAATTTGCCGATTCGGCATTGCCTCCCCTTTCTTCAATTGAGCTTGCAAACGACAAATCACGCCTTATTCCCTTTGCAAAAAGCATCGGCGTTCCTGTTCCGGAAACAACGTTTTTAAAAGAAAACGAAACTCTGGAAGAGATGTCGCTTCGCATAAGCTATCCCGCAGTAATAAAATTTCCCGCGGGTGAAATGCTGGGGCTTTCACCCGATGAAAGATATAAAATAGTAAACACTAAAGAGGACTTTTTGAAAAGCTATCCTGAATTTTCAAAACACGGCAGTGATATCCTTGTTCAGCAATATATCACAGGTGACGGCTACGGCGTTTCGGCGGTTTTCGGCAGAAATCACGAGCCGCTTGAAATCTTCTGCCATCACAGACTCCGCGAATATCCGTCATCGGGCGGTCCGTCCTGCTTCTGCGAAAGTGCTGACCTTCCCGAACTTACAGACTATGCCGTCAAGCTTTTACGCGCACTTGATTGGACAGGCGTTGCAATGGTTGAGTTTAAAGGCAATCCTCAGACTGGATTTTATCTTATGGAGATTAACCCCCGCTTTTGGGGAAGCTCTGCCCTTGCCCCTAATTCCGGATGCAACATTTCCCTT
>JAZQSB010000192.1:0-5500 GCA_045629885.1 Eubacteriales bacterium
TCGTTTAAGCATGTAAGCCCCACATCTGCTGCTGTTGGTATTCCGCTTTCTGATAAGCTTAAGAAGGCTTGCTTTGTGGATGATGTTGAAGGTCTTGATGAATCCCCCCTCGCTTGCGCTTATGCAAGAGCAAGAGGCACAGACCGTATGTGCTCCTTTGGTGACTGGGTTGCACTTTCTGATGTCTGTGACGTAACAACTGCAAAGATGATAAAGCGGGAGGTTTCCGATGGCGTTATCGCTCCGGGATATGAGCCGGAAGCTCTTGAAATCCTCAAGACAAAGCGTAAAGGTAACTACAATATTGTAAAGATTGACCCTAACTACGTTCCGCAGGAAGTAGAGCATAAGCACGTTTTTGGTATTACATTTGAGCAGGGAAGGAATAACTTTAAAATTAACCGTGAGCTTCTCGGCAATGTAGTAACTGCGAATAAAGATATTCCTGAAGAGGCGCTCCGCGACCTCATCGTTGCGCTTATCACACTTAAGTACACACAGTCAAATTCCGTTTGCTATGCTGTGGACGGTCAGGCAATCGGTGTAGGTGCTGGTCAGCAGTCGCGTATTCACTGCACGCGCCTTGCTGGTACAAAGGCTGACACGTGGTTTTTGCGTCAGCACGAAAAAGTTCTTAACCTTCCCTTTAAGGAAGATATCGGCAGACCTGATCGCGATAACGTAATCGACGGCTACATCAATAAGAATGAAGAAGACGTAACAGCTGACGGCAATTGGGAAAAGTATTTTACCCGCAAGCCAGAACCCTTTACAGCAGAAGAAATGCGTGCATACCTTGATACAATCGATGGTGTTGCACTCGGCTCCGATGCATTTTTCCCGTTTGCTGATAATATTGACCGCGCATTTGCAAGCGGTGTAAAATATATTGCAGAGCCGGGCGGCTCAATTCGTGACGATATCGTTATTGAGTGCTGCGATAAGCACGGTATTGCAATGGCATTTACCGGTATGCGCCTGTTCCACCACTGATAATCGGAGGAAACTTCAATGAAAATTATGGTAGTTGGTGGCGGCGGCAGAGAGCATGCCATCATAAAGAAAATCAAACTGAATAAAGATGTCACAGAGATATTTGCACTTCCCGGAAACGGCGGCATGGCAGGTGATGCAACCTGTGTTGATATCGGCGCAAAGGATATCCCGGCGATCGTTAATTTCGCGGTAGATAATAAAATTGACTATGCAATTGTTGCACCGGATGATCCGCTCGTTCTCGGCGCGGTTGATGCTCTCGAGGAAAAGGGGATTCCGTGCTTCGGTCCCCGTGCAAACGCGGCTATAATTGAAGGCAGTAAGGTTTTCTCCAAAAACCTTATGAAAAAGTACAATATTCCCACAGCACAGTATGAAGTGTTTGATAATATGGATTCGGCGCTTAAGTATCTTGAAACTGCACCTGTTCCTACTGTTGTAAAGGCAGATGGCTTGGCGCTTGGTAAGGGCGTTATAATCGCCGAAACACGCGAGGCTGCCATGGATGCGGTAAAGTCAATGATGCAGGATAAGGCTTTCGGCAAGAGTGGGGAAACAATTGTTATCGAAGAATTTCTTACAGGTCCTGAAGTTTCTGTTCTTGCTTTCACTGACGGCAATGTTGTTGTCCCGATGATTTCATCAATGGATCATAAGCGTATAGGAGATAACGATACTGGTCTTAATACCGGCGGGATGGGAACTGTTGCTCCAAATCCTTATTATACCGATGCGATTGCAAAGGAATGTATGGAAACTATATTCCTTCCCACAATTAATGCAATGAATAACGAGGGAAGAACATTTAAGGGCTGCCTTTACTTCGGACTTATGCTTACGCAAAACGGACCCAAGGTAATTGAATACAACTGCCGCTTCGGTGACCCCGAAACTCAGGTTGTTCTTCCTCTGCTTGAATCCGATCTTCTCACTGTGATGAAGGCTGTCACGGAAGGTAAGCTTTCTGAAACAGAGGTAAAATTCAGTGACAAGAGTGCCTGCTGTGTAATTATGGCATCAAAGGGATATCCGGAAAAATACGATAAAGGTTTCGAAATGTCGATTTCGTCTGAAATTTCCGATAAGGTTTATGTTGCGGGCGCATCTCTTTCCGATGGAAAGCTTCTCACAAACGGCGGTCGCGTTCTTGGTGCAACTGAAATAGCTGATACACTTGAAAGTGCTATTGAAGGTGCTTATAAGCTTGTTTCTCAGATAAGCTTTCAGGGTGCGTACTACCGCCATGATATCGGCGCAAAAGCACTAAAGGCAAGGGAGGAAAAGTAGGTATGGTATACAGAGTGTATGTTGAGAAGAAAAAGGAGCTTGCAAATGAAGCGCGTGCGCTTTTGTCTGATGCAAGAACACTTCTCGGTATAAAGAGTCTTACAGATGTCCGCGTTATAAACCGTTATGATGCGGAAAATATAACGGAAGAGCTTTTCAACTATGCAAAGCAGACTGTTTTTTCGGAGCCTCAGCTTGATATAGTTTCAGAAGATATCAATGTTTGCTCGTGTGATGCATCTGTTTTTGCGGTTGAACCGCTTCCGGGACAGTTCGACCAGCGCGCTGATTCTGCGGCACAGTGCATTCAGATAATTTCTCAGGGCGATCGTCCGCTTATTCGCACTGCAAAGCTTTATGCATTGTATGGAAATCTTACGGATGCAGATATTGCAGAGATTAAAAAGTATGTAATTAACCCCGTAGAATCAAGAGAAGCAGAGCTTACAAAGCCAGAAACTCTAAAGGTTGAGTACGAAATTCCAACAGAGGTAAAAACTCTCGACGGTTTTATTAATCTTGACAGAAAGGGGCTTGAAAGCTTCGTTTCCGAATATGCTCTTGCAATGGATGCAGACGATATTGAGTTTTGTCAGAACTATTTCAAAAAAGAGGGCAGAAACCCGACTGTTACAGAAATTCGTATGATTGATACATATTGGTCTGACCACTGCCGTCATACAACGTTCCTCACGACTATTGACAGTGTCAAGTTTGAGGATGCGCTTTTGCAGAAGACATATGATGAGTATATAGATACACGCCGCGCTCTCGGCAGAACAAAACCTATATGCCTTATGGATCTTGCTACAATTGCCGTAAAGCATCTACGTGCAAACGGAAAGCTTAAGAAGCTTGACGAATCCGAGGAAATCAATGCGTGTACTGTAAAAATTGAGGTTGAGGTTGACGGTGTAAAAGAACCGTGGTTGCTACTCTTCAAGAACGAAACTCATAACCACCCGACGGAAATCGAGCCTTTTGGCGGTGCAGCTACCTGCATCGGTGGTGCAATCCGCGACCCGCTTTCCGGTCGTTCATATGTATACGGCGCTATGCGTGTAACCGGTGCAGCTGACCCGTTAAAACCTGTCAGTGAGACTATAAAGGGTAAGCTTCCTCAGCGTAAGATTGTAACAACCGCGGCTGCGGGATATTCTTCCTATGGTAACCAGATAGGTCTCGCAACGGGTATCGTTGATGAAATCTTCCACGACGGTTATGCTGCAAAACGTATGGAGATTGGTGCAGTTATTGCAGCGGCTCCGCAGAAGAACGTCCGCCGTGAGCGTCCGGAAGCCGGCGATATAGTAATTCTTCTTGGAGGAAGCACCGGGCGTGACGGTTGCGGAGGTGCGACCGGTTCATCAAAATCCCATACTGCAGAGTCTCTTGAGACATGCGGTGCAGAAGTCCAGAAGGGAAATGCGCCTGAAGAGAGAAAGCTTCAGCGTCTTTTCAGAAACGAAGAAGCAAGCCGTATGATTAAGCGTTGTAATGACTTCGGCGCAGGCGGTGTTTCCGTTGCAATCGGTGAGCTTGCAGACGGCTTGGAAATTAACCTCAACGCAGTCCCGAAAAAGTACGACGGTCTTGATGGTACCGAGCTTGCAATAAGTGAGTCTCAGGAGCGTATGGCTGTTGTTGTAGAGGCAAAGGATGTTGATGCCTTCCTTGCTCTTGCAGGTCAGGAAAATCTTCAGGCTTGTCCTGTTGCCGTGATTACAGAGCTTCCGCGTCTTGTAATGCACTGGAACGGCAAGAAGATAGTTGATATAAGCCGAGAGTTTTTAAACTCAAACGGTGCGGAAAAGCATATTGATGTTTGTGTTTCAAAACCAAATCTTTCAGATAAGAAGGTTAGCGGCTCATTTGCAGATAATTATAAGAAAATGGCAGCAGATCTCAATATTTGCTCAAAACGCGGTCTTTCCGAGCGTTTTGATTCTACAATCGGTGCAGGTACGGTTCTTATGCCGTTCGGCGGAAAAAATCAGCTTACTCCCATTCAGGCAATGGTACAGAAGATTTCCGTTGAAAAGAAGCACACGGATGATTGCTCCTTTATGTCATGGGGTTATAATCCGTTCCTTACCGAGCAGAGTCCATACCACGGGGCATACATGGCTGTTGTTGAGTCTGTATGTAAGATTATGGCAACAGGCGCAGACTTTAACGATGTATACCTCACGTTCCAGGAATACTTTGAAAAACTGGGCAAGGATGCAAAGCGCTGGGGTAAGCCTCTTGCAGCACTTCTCGGTGCATTCAAGGCACAGATGGAATTTGGTATAGGTTCAATTGGTGGCAAGGACTCAATGAGTGGGTCTTTTGAGGATCTTGATGTTCCGCCTACGCTTGTTTCTTTTGCTGTAACTACGGGTAAGGTGTCCGATGTTGTTTCACCGGAGTTTAAGAAGGCCGGGAACAAAGTTTTCTTTATCACTCCTGAGTTTGACGAAAACAATCTCCCGAAGACCGAATCACTTCTCAAAGTATTTGATACCGTAACCTCTCTTATGAGAAGCGGAAAGCTTGTTGCTGCTTACACTCCTGGTATGGGCGGAATTGCCGAAGCTGTTATGAAAATGGCATTTGGTAACGGTCTTGGTGTTGATTTTGCAGACGGAGTAACCGTAGAAAAGCTCTTTGATTACAGCTACGCTTCGTTTGTTGTAGAAGCAACTGAAGATATCCCCGGTGCAACATTGATCGGTACAGTAACCGATAAGAACGCACTTTCTTTCGGTGATGAAAGCATCTGTCTTACAGAACTCCTCGGTATATACGAAGACAAGCTTGAAAGCGTATACAGCTGTAACATTCCCGACAGCAAAACTCCTATGCAGAACTTTGAATATAAGGCTTCTGAGTGGAAAGTTCCGGCGATAAAGACTGCAAAGCCGAAGGTTCTTATTCCGGCATTCCCGGGAACAAACTGTGAGTTTGACTCAGCAAAGGCTATGCGTGATGCGGGTGCAGAACCTGAAATCATCGTTATCAGAAATCTTACATCAGATGGCATCCGCGAGAGTGTTGAAAAGTTCGCAAATGAGCTTAAAACAGCACAGATGATATTCATCCCGGGCGGCTTCTCAGGCGGTGATGAGCCAGACGGAAGCGGTAAGTTCATAACGGCATTCTTCCGCAATGCGGCAATAAAGGAAGGTGTACACGACCTTCTTAATAACCGCGACGGACTTATGTGCGGTATCTG
>JAZQSB010000193.1:0-12849 GCA_045629885.1 Eubacteriales bacterium
AACCTGCGCGAATATGGGGTCCCCCGTAAGCTTCCAGCCATTGAGTGCCTCCGCAGTTTTCGTCCAGTGGCCCTTGGCTGCCGTGCTTGAGGAGTCGCCCAACTGCGGTGTGTAGTAGGTAGACATAATCAGGATGTTTGCATAATGCATCTTGATATACTTCGGATTGTTTGCAAAGTTTCGGTAGTTATACTTCTCGTTACTTGCAAATATCGAATTTATATCTCTGAAATTGTCAAGCTGATAGGTGTTATAGTAGGAACCCTCCTGCGGCTGACCATCGTTGTCGATTGTGTCTACCAGGTGTGCATAAATCCCGCCCGTTGTTTCGTAATAGTCAAGCCACTCATCGGTTTCGGGCTTGGAATCAAGAACAACTGCAGCGATGACATTTGTCTTCTGCTCCATACCGTCGTTTCCGCGGATACGACCTCTTTTGATGCTATCGAAAACATTCCTTATAAGCCCATCCTCAATACTCGTTCGGATTTGTGAAGGAGTTTCCTTTGCATATCGCATCTTATACTGCTTCGACTTTTGCGCGATATAGTCTAAAACGTATTCATCCTCATACAAATCGTAAACCATATCATACGATGTGATGTAGCCGCTTGCCTCTGCGGTGTCCCAAATTCTGCCGAGAAGCTTGCCGGTCCATGTACCGCCGGCACTAAAAGCTGCATTTACACCTTTATGCAAATAACAGTTGTAGTCGGGATAGAAATCGGCAAGTCTGTCAAGCAAAATTGCCGCAACTCTGCCGTATTTCTTCTCGCCTGTGTAAAAATATGCATACGCACAGTTGTTTATTGCATTGGTGATAGCACCGCTGCCGCGCCAGACGCCGTAGAAGAGATACTCGCCAATATAAAGATGTCTTTCCACAAGGTTGTTAGAAGTTCTATAGGGTGTTCCATCCGGCTTTGCCGGCATATATCCGTTACCATCGTCTACTCCCCAGGTGTCTACGGTTTCGCCTTCTCGTAGTCCCTCGCCTGTGTTTATTGTGGTAACCCTATAGTTTCCGTTCTCATCCTTATCTCCGATGCCCTGGTAAAGTTCGTTGTAAAGGAAGCCCTTGGGGTTGCCATAGCCGTAATATGCCTTCCACTGCGCGCTGTGTTCAGCGCCCGGCTCGGTAACACTCTTATCACCGTACAGTTCACGGTGAGCTTCAAGTGCACGAAGGCGGTTAAACTCGCCATACTCATTCAATCCAAGCTCGTAGAAGGATCCAAAGTCGTTTGACGGAAACTCTCTCTTACATTTCGGGCACTGTATTTTCCACGCCTTGTTAAACGGACTGTGTATCCACGGATCGCTTCCAAACTCTTTCTGGAGGTTGGTATTACAATAGCGGCAGTAGGTTGCTTTAGGATCATTTAGTCCGCCGACCGTCGAGCTTCTCGTAAGTCCCTCCGATACGATTAAGTCCCAGAGTAAGTCAATTTTATTAACATACTTCTCAGCTTTCTTAACATACGAATCAGCAGTAGACTTTGCCCAATCATATTTTTTTACGTTTTCACGGACAGCAGCAGCCTTTTTTTCTGTCATATAGCTCGCTTCGCTCTTGCCGCGTATAACAGGAAGCTCAACCTCCCGGCTCACGGTTGCCGTACCGTGCGTTGCAGTTACAACAAATTTTGCCTGCCCTTCGGAAACGGGTAAAATATCACTTTTATTTACTATCGTTGCAATTTCCGGTGTGAGAGGTTCTATATGTATATCATCATCCTTAAGCTCAATTTCATTTCCGGTACTGGTTATTGCCGTGATAAACATAGGAACGGTGTCGTTTTCCTTATCGGTAAGGCGAATCTGCTTGGCTCCGCCGGCAGAAACCTCAATCTTTCTCATTGCCTCGGGCTTGATATTTACATTGAGTTCTCCTACCACAACATTGTTATCGCCCTGTATGTTGGATTCCACCTTAATGCGGACAGGACCCGCCGCTTTTGCAACAAGAGTGTCTCCCTCTATCGTTGCAATACTCTCGTCCAATGAGGTGAATGTCGTTTCAACTGCCGGATGATTAAAAATTCTGCCATCGCTTAATACCGGCTGATGAACAAGCTTTATTTTTTCACCCACATATATTTCGTCCGCCTCCGGATATGCTCCCGTTGAGGTGAGGTTGACATAGGTAAAGTCATAAAGGTCAATGGAATAAATATTCACATCATAATATGAATTGCTGTTTCCGGTAGGTGTGGAATTAACTCTGCCGTTTGCAACCAGATAGAGATAATAATCTCCGGCCTCGGCTATTTCCACGGGGTCAAACACGACAGTCTTTTTGCTTGACTCTGCCGCGTAGAGATTCTGCTGTCCGAGCTTAATCAGCTTGGAATTTTGTGTCTTAAAGACACTCTGCAATGGAGCTTTGTTTGTGATATTAACATCGCCAAGCTCTCCGGTTCCGTCGGAGTTTGCATAACAGTTATAGCCCTCACTTCTTGCGGAAACAGGCGCAAGAAAGAAAGCGTAGTTGGTGCTTGTCGGTCCCGCCTCATAGGTTATTGACGGAGTAAACTTTCCCGAACCGGAAATCTTTACTCTGAGTACCAATGCCGCAGTTGCACTGCCGGTGCTGCTAACCTTGTTGAGATACTCATAGCCCTTGATTCTCCAGTAGAGCGCGCCCGGCTTTGATTGCGGGTAATTTTCAGTATCCGGGGTTGCTGATGTTATACGGTAATCGTTAATAACTCTCTGACCGTCAATGCGCCATGGGTCAGTATTTATGGAGGCAAACACGGGCGCCGGTGATGCATCGTTTGCTTTAATTGTTTCCTTCGCAATGTCCGTTTCCTCGCTCCAGTTTGCGGCACTGAAGTTAAAATGCACGCCGTCAAAGGCAACTTTAACGATTACCGGAACCGTTACCGAACACGGATTACCCTTTTCGTTTGTTGTTGAAATAATGATATTTGCATTTCCCGGTGCGACTGCTGTTACGGTAGCCGTGCCATTATCACTTTCCAACGTTATAACAGTATTATCCGAGTTTTCAAAGGTGATATCATAAGCATCAATGGAATTGGATATGCCATCACTCATTTTTGCTTGCAGGGTAATGGTTTCGGTGCTTGTTCCCCCCTCTTCGTAAAGGGTTATAGCTCTTCTTGAAGGAACGATTTCTGTAAGATACGGCTCTTCCGTAACGGTAATATCCGCCGATGAAGTGACATTCGGATCAATTGCAAGCTTTGCCGTTATTGTTGCAACACCTTCGGATACAGCCGTTACAAGCCCTGTTTCCTCGTTAACCGTTGCAACGCTCGTATCTGAGCTTTCAAGTGTGTATTTATACTTTCTGTTAACCGCTGTTCCATCGTCTTGAAAAAATTTCACCGAGGCTTTGGTTGTTCTTCCTTTAGCAATGCTTTCATCATCAAGCGAAAGTGTGGCTCTTGATATCATCGGGGCGCCTTCTACCGTGCCGATGGGATGAAGGTCAACGGAGTAAAGGTTTACATCATAATATGCAGTAGAGCTTCCTGCCGGCGTAGAATTAACTCTGCCCCTTGCTACCATATAAAGGTAATATTCACCGGTCTCTTCTATTGTTACAGGAAGAAAATTGACCGTCTGTTTGCTTGACTCTGCCGCGTAGAGATTTTGTTCTCCAAGTTCAATTAACTTTGAATTTGGTGTCTTAAAGACGCTTTGCAGTGGCGCTCTGTTGGTGATATAAATATCACCAAGCTCGCCTGTTCCATCGGCGTTCTCAGAACAGCGGTATCCGCTTTTCCTGCTTGTAAACGCAGAAACAGGTGCCAGGAAAAAAGCATATCTGGTGCTTGTCGGTCCTGCCTCATAGGTTATTGACGGAGTGAAAACGCCTGTCTCATCAAGCTTCACCCGGAGTACCAATGCCGCATTCGCACTGCCGGTACTTGAAATCGGGTTAAGATTAGAATAGCCGTAAACATTCCAATAAAGCGCGTTTGCCTTTGATTGCGGGTAATTTTCAGTATCCGGGGTTGCCGATGTTATACGGTAATCCGTAATGATTCTCTGACCGTCGATACGCCACGGGTCTGTATTTGTGGTTGCAAACTCAGGCGTCTCAGCGGCATCATTTGCATCAATTGTTTCCTCAGAAATATCTGCCGTCTTTCCCCAGTTTGCAGCGCTGAAGTTAAAGTGCATACCATCGCTTGTCGCCTCCGCCTCTGCCCTCAGAGCAGGAGCAACATTCGGCAAGAATGATGCCAGCATACAAAGCGAAAGAAGCAGGCAGGTTATTCTTCTAAATTTCCTATTGCACATATTTTTCTCCTTTTAAAACCTTAAGGGTTTCCACTCCCCTTGGTTTAAGATGAGGCACAAGATTTATTCTCATGTGCCTCACTTACATAACGTCTTATATGTTTTTTCTTACTCAGCGGCGGTTGCTGCTCCCGCTACAGAGATGCTGCCGTCTGTGTATTTTACGGTAGAGCTGCTCTCCTCGACAATTGCATAGCCCTTAACTGTTATGGCACTAGTGTTATCGTTTGTGATGGTAAACTGTTTTTTTCCACTCTGCATAACTATTTCTTTTGCATCATCAATAATGAGACCCTTTTCAAATGCATTGTCAAAGCCGACAAACTCAGCCATAACCGCTGTCTGATTTCCGACCGTGAAGGTACCGAGAAGCACCTTTCTTGCAGCTCTGCCAAGGTCAAATGTGCCGTTGCAGACAGCCGTTACAGAGCAATCTTCCCATGCATTGAAGGTATATGTCTTATCAATGCTTACAATCTGTTTTTTGCCGTTTATCGTCTTTTCCCAGTAGCTGAAGTTTGCATCGTCACTTACGCAGGAGACAGGATCACCGTATGCATATTTCTTTTCAGCGCCATTTATGCTGATAGTGATATCTTTTACGGGGTCGTTATACTGTGCAACAAAGATTCTTGTGCCCTCTCCGGGTGCGGCTTCACCGGCTGCGAAAACCTTTCCGTTTCCGTCCGCCTGATGCAGCTTCCAGCCCGTTGCCTCGCCATAACCTGCCATAAACGGAAGTGCAGGAAGGTTACCTTCGTCAAGCTCTACATCCGTCATACGCTCGCCGTTTCCGTTGTAGAACTCTACCTTATCTGTGCTTGTGCTTTCCTCGTAAACTGCGATGAGGTAGTTTACCCCCTCAAACGGGCGATAGGTAAATTTGTTCTTATCCGAAACTACCTTCTTATTAAGAGCAGAAGAATCAAGTCCTCGTGCCCAGTAGAGGAAGTTATATGTAGTCTCGCCTACTGTCTTTGTAAGCGGTGCTTCAAGCTCACAAGTTTCGCCGTAATTTACGGATGGTGCTGTTATGCTTTCCGGTGTTTCATTTCCGCACACAGCATAAGCTGCGATTGATGCTGAATTTGACGGAACATAGTCGGGGTCTGCCGTAGCCGTAAATGCCGCATCTGCAAGGTCTTTTGCAGGTACGGGAGTGAGATGGAAGTAATGGAGATTCATATTATAGTTTATTGATGAGGAATTTGCCGCTGACCCTCTGCCCGTTCCTGCTATATAGAGGTAATAGTCACCTTTTTCTGTTATTTCTATGTTATCGAATGGAACTGTCTTTTCACCTACCGAAGACGAATAGCAAGCAACCGTTCCAAGGTTAGTTACACCGTTGTGGAGAGTGCCTGCAACGGCATAGGTCATCGGCGGATTGTTGGTAATAGTGACATCACCCAATGTTGCCGCACCGCTGGAGGCAGTAAATTTGTATGTACGATCAACAACGGAAACGGGTACGAGGGTGAAAAGATATGTTGTGGCATCTTTTCTTGTGCCGAGTTTTACTGACGGAGTAAAAGTACCTGTCTCATTGATCTTCAGTCTGATTACAAATGCCGCCTGTGCCTTGTTACTGCTCTTGGCGATATAAGAACGCACAACATTCCAATGGAGTGCACTTGCCTTTGCCTGTGGGTATGTAGTGGTATCCGGTGTTGCTGATGTCAAAGCATAACCGTTAATGCACCTTTGACCCTCAATATACCATGGGTCTGTGTCGACGCTCGCAAATACGGGAGTTGCAGAATCGCCGTTTGCTATGATGTCTGTGGATGGAATGTCTGTATCCGAGCCAAAGGCTTCTGCGTTGAAGTTAAAATACATTCCCGGCTCATCAACGGGCTCTTCACCCGCAACATCCTCCGCAAAGGACATGGGTGCTACCGAGATAATGAGAGAAAGTGCGAGAACGAGAGATAAAAGCTTTTTCATTTTTAAAACTCCTCCTGTTTTGTTTTATTTCACAAATTCAAAATCACGGACTGTGATTTCTTCACCCGTCACAAGACGAACCGTGACCTTGCATCTGTAATTTCCGTCTGCGAGTGCGTTTACATCAACGCTTCCCCTGATAAGTGCAGGTTTTACCGTGACAAACTCCTGCATATCAAAGCTCCTGTATTGTCCTGTTTTTCGGCTTACATATGCCGTTGCAATCTGAACCTTTTCACCTTTTGCATCTGTTATATCAAGGGTTACGCAATCCATCATCCAATTGCAGGTAAGCGTTCCTTTTAAAACGGTATCCTTGTCAAAAACCGTTTCTGTATCCGTAATCTGCGGTTTCTTTATCGGTGCCGGGTCAATAAGTGCACGGCAGGTGATGGGGATAAATTTCCAGCTTGCCATTGTGGCAAAGTTGTAGGTCTCTTCACGTCCGATTTTGTAAACATCACAACCGAGCTTTTCATCAAAGTATGTTTCTACTCTCTTGAACGCATTTATCGTCTGATCAAGCATTGTCATTGTGCTGTTCTCGCCGTCGATTGTGCCGTCGGGGAGATACACGGTATTTACTTTAACGACCATTCTGGTGTGTCCGCTGTTGTTCGCACGCTGTACAATGGCATCAGCAAGCTTTAATTGTGAATACGCACGGAAAATTTCCTGCTCGCCGTTTTCCTTGATTATTTTGCCTGTGTCTACGTACTTGTCATAAACTGTTTTATAATTGCCTACCGGCAAACAGCCATATTTTTCGGTGAGATATCCGGTTGTCGTTGCATCAAACGTCTCGCCGATTTGTCCCCACGAATGCAAAAGTGCACTTGAACAGTCGGTGCCGATACGTCCGTAACCACTGCCGCCGGAGAGGTTCTCCCAGGTAAGACCGTCAATAAGGTAAACGCCGTTTTCGTCCTGCTCTACTGCATAGTCGAGAAATGCATCTGCTGTGCCGCCGGCGTAGCTGTAGGGAACACCGTGGTAAATTCTGTCGGGATAAAGGTGGAACTGAACGTTTTCTTTTGCTTCTGCAGGCGTTACATCCTTCTGCGTGGTGTAGAAAATCTCTTCTGTCGTCCGCCAAAGAATGCTTGTTTGATTAAGCATATACTCATATGCAGTCTTGCGGCGCTCTGCCAGAATTTCCTCACCGTAAACCGCGCGGTATAAAAGCACTGCAAACTCACCTCTTGTCAGTTTTTCATCGGGACGAAGCGTTTTGTCGCTGTGACCGAGGATAAACCCTGCCTCGACCGCTGCCGAGAGCGCATCTTTATACTCTGCGGAAATCTCGGCTTTGTCGGTGAACTTGTCGAGCGCAAGCTCATCGCCTTTTTCATATCCCTTAGCTTTTGCTATGAGATATGCCGCTTCCTCGCGGGTTATTTCGCCTTTTTTATCGTTGGAGTTAAGGTAAGCAGAAAAATCTACAACCTTAAACTGCCTTCCGATTGCTGTGGTTGCATCCTCGCGCATCATGGCGTCCTTGGGGCGGAAGCTTTTGTCCGGGAAGCCGTTGAAAATCCCGCTTTCCGTGCAAGCCGCAATTTCGCCGTGTGCCCAGTGGTTTTCCGGCACATCACTGTATGCCACGGCAAGACCGCTTGCCGAAGCTCCCGCAAAGAGCAACGACATCATTGTAAGTGCGAGAATTGTGCTGATTATTCTTTTCTTCATTTTAAAACCTCCTTATCTGTTTATTTTTCTGTTTTTTATTTCGTCAAAGTATTCCTTTGTCGTCCCCAAAGTACATTCATCCGAATATCTCGACCAATCACGCGGATTTTTAAAGTTGTTGGCATAGCCTGAGCAGTAACCGTTGTGGTCACTTCCGCCGGATATGTAAAGTCCGTGCTTATGAGCAAGCCTTATTCCCTGCTCCCGCTCTTCATGAGTCATCATCCAATGCCAGATTTCCAGACCGTCAATTCCCATTTCCATCAGTGCATCCATATAACACAGCTGGTCGTGGGGATGCGCGACGATTGCTATACCGCCAGCATCGTGGATGAGCTTTATTATCTCGTGTTCTTCTTTAAACGAATAGGACGGCGGTACCGCAAAACGGTGGTCACCGAAAAGCTCCGTGAAATACCAACCGCGGTCAGAGGGCTTCATAAGTCCTTTTGCAAGAAGCGCGCGCCAGAGGTGGTCGTTGCAAAGCCAGGTTATCCCTTTATTAAACTCTAAAACCTCTTCCCACTCTATGCCGCGTAGTTTACCAAGGCGAACTCCACGTTCAAAAAGCGTTCTTGTCTGGTCGGTTTCGCGTAGGCTCATCTCAATGAGATACTGCTTCATCGGCGGGTATTCGGGGTCGAAGTGGTAACCGCAAATGTGAAAAGTTCCCGCTTCACCCTCGATGCCCTCAAGAAGCTTTGAGGGGGATGAAAATTCTGCACCAAAAATTGTTTCAAGCCCAAGCTTTTCGCACTCTTCCCGAAGCTCTGTATATCCCGTCACGGTGTCGTGGTCGGTAAGCACAACTGCGCCGTAGCCCTCGTTCTTCGCCGCGCGGGCAAGCTGAGTAGGTGTATATCCGCCGTCGGAATGAGTGGAGTGGGTGTGCATATTTGCGTAAAGCTTCATATCCATTTTCCTCACATCCTGATTTACTTTAAAGCTCAAATTCAATAACGTCGCGAAGCTCGCGCGTCTTATATGCACCGTTCGTGAAATCGGGAATGTCGACAGATGCTCCACCCTGTGCTATTGATTGCTCGGTCAGATAGGCAATAGACATCCACGCCGCAGCGTCGTATACATCTATTGGCATTTCCTTGCCGTTACGCAGACAATCACAAAACGCCTGGAACTCCAGAAAGTCCATTCCGCCATGTCCCCATGAAATCATTTCGGGAGTGATTTCCTTCCACATCTTCGCCATATATTTGTCGTGATACTCAGTGGCGTTGTTTGTAAAGTTGCCGTTGTGGTCATCGCCATCAAGAAACACCGCGTTTCTAAGCTCCTCATACAATCCCTTTGTGCCGCGCACCGTAAATTCACGCGAATAATAGGTCGGAAGCGTTGTATCGAGGCGAAGGCTTATAAGCTCGCCGTTTTCGCAGGAAATAAGCGTTTCAACCATATCGCCCTGCTTGAATTCAACATCACGGAGATGCTGCAGGTCCTCTTTGTCTTCTATGTAATCGTGCAGTCCCCATGCCTTAGTTGAGCGAGCGGAGAGAGAGACCATACGGTTGCCGCGATTTATTCCCAAAATCTTTGCTATCGGACCAAGCTCATGAGTCGGGTAGTTGTCGCGGTTGCGCTGAATATACTCGTTTAGTCTGTAATGACGCTTGACATCACCGTGAGCAACCTCGTCACGAAGGTCATGCCTATACGCGCCGTGGCAATACACAATTTTACCGAACCTTCCGTCGCGCGCCATAGCTGTTGCAAAAAGCTCATTCTTTCCGAAGCAACAGTTTTCAAGAAGCATAAACGGCGCCTTTGTCTTTTCATATGCCACTACGAGGTCACGGCACTCCTGCTCGGAATAAACAGCGCCAACCTCCATAGCAACCGCATAGCCTTTTTCCAGCGCCTCTACCGCAACGGGAACATGGGACTCCCAGCTTGTAGAGACAAGAACCGCATCAGGCTTTTCAGTATCAAAGAGCTCTGTTGTGCTGTTATACACAACGGGACGCTTTCCCTTTTTCTCTTCTATTTTATCGGCAAGGCTCTCTGCCCTGTCGGTGTAAGGGTCATAAATGCCGCAGATTTCTACATCGGAAAGGTTTGCCAGAACATCTTTTGTAAGGCTGGTTCCTCTTCCGCCCGCACCACATACGGCAAATCTTATGGTTTTCACATTGAACAACTCCTATAATTTCTTCGTTAATAAAATTTTAAACAAAAAACGCTTAAAAGTCTATGTGAATATTCTGCCAAATTGTGTACTTTTTCAACCTCGCGCGTTTTTTTTTGCAATTTCTCTTGAACATATAGCAACATTTATGTTATAGTTATCTTAAGCTGAGGGTAGTGAAACACCTTAAAGCTTGAATGGAGGTGCGTTTTAATGGCTGAACCGCAAAGTAACTGCTCTGTAAATCTCACGCCCTGCAAAAATCCGCCCGTAGGGCTAAGCTCTGTAGGCTATAATGACTTTCGAACCATTCCACCCTGCAAAGTCCTCAGATACAGAAGCACGTATTCCTTCCACTATGTAAGAAATGGAAAAGGTGAACTTTTTATACGCAACAAGAAGTACTCTTTGAAGGCAGGCGATCTTTTCTTCCTGCCCACCCGCGAACCATTAGCATATTACCCCGATCAACAAGAGCCGCGGAGATACTTTTTCATTGACTTATATGACCCAAACGCACAGTCAATAGCAGAGTTTCTTGGCTTTTCAAAATTCACTCCGTTTATTTCCGTCGGAAACCCGAAAAATATAACCCAGTCCTTTGACAATCTGTTTTCCGGCGGGGGCTCTTCTGCCGAATTCTACAACAAAACACTTTCAGTTTTATCTGTAATTATCTTTAACGCAATGCATCGCGAGCTGCAATATGATGAACAGAAGCTTCCCGACATCGTAGATAATGCTAAAAGCATTATAAAGCTCAATTATGCGGACAGTGAGTTTTCCATAAAGTCACTCGCAGACGCACTGCATATAACCAACACACATCTCACGAGAGTTTTCCATAGCAGCACGGGAATTACACCGATAACCTATCTAAATAAGGTGCGGCTTTCTGAGGCAGTAAGTTTAATCCAACAAGGCATCACTTCGATAAGAGAGCTTTGCGACAGGTGCGGCTTTAAGGACGAGCACTACTTTATGAAGCGATTTAAAAAGCATTACGGCTGCACAGTCAAGGAATACTTTAAAAAATCACAGGAATACGAGTATAACGTTTATAAAAGAAAGACAAAAAATGATATAGAATAAATCGCACCGTATAGTGATGGAGGATGTAAAAAAACATAACAGAGTTCATTCTTGTGAATGAACTCTGTTATGTTTAAATAATTATACAAATCAAACCTGAGCAGGTTTCGTTTGTTATACGCTCTACCGCCTCTTTTAGCTTCATTCTCGCATCATGGGGCATTTTACAAAGCTTGTTATGAAGTCCCTCGTTTACAAGGTCATGCAGAGATTTACCGAAAATATTCGATTCCCATATTTTTTCGGGAGTATCTTCAAAATCGCGCAGCATACAAACAACCAGTTCCTCTGACTGTTTTTCACTACCAACAATAGGAGCAACTTCTGTCGTTATATCGGCTCTGAGCATGTGAATAGATGGTGCGCTGGCACGCAAACGCACTCCGTATTGACCACCCTGTTTTACTATTTCCGGCTGTTCCAGCGTAAGCTCATCAATTTCGGGCATTACAATTCCATACCCTGTTTCTCTTACCTGTACTAAAGCATCTGCAACACGCTTATATTCAGTATTAATTTCAGAAAGACCGGAAAGTAGCGGCAAAAGGTCTCCGTCATCGCGAATTTCAAAACCTGTCTGATTACTTAAAATTTCGTAGAACAATGCACGCGGCAATTCACATTTTGCTTCAGCAACACCCGTTCCGAGATTGATTGATGTAACAAACGCATCAGTTACAAGTGTACACTCCTTCATTGCATCAACACAACTGCCTATATCTCGGATTTTATTCATATTCTTGCTTCCGCAAAGCACACAACTGTACAGTTCGTTTTTTATTTCATGACCATAAGGAAGCGTATCAAACCACGGCGGCATAAATAAGTTCAACTCGGAAACCGGAAACTCATATAGCACTCCCTTAATTATATCACGTATCTCGGGCTCATTTGCGTTCATACAGTTCATTGCAATGCAGGTGACATTATATCTTTCCGTAATATCAGAGCACACGGCTTTTGCTGCATCTCCATTAGGGTTTGTTGAATTTACAACCACAATAAAGGGTTTTCCGATTTCAAGCAGTTCTTCTATAACGCGTCTTTCAGCATCAACATAATCTCCGCGTTCTATTTCTCCAATGCTTCCGTCGGTTGTAATCACCAGCCCTATTGTAGAATGCTCAGCTATAACCTTGCGAGTTCCTATCTCTGCCGCTTCGGTCATAGGCATTTCATGCTCCGACCAAGGTGTCATAACCATTCTCGGTGTTTCACCTTCCATAATGCCGATAGCGCCATTAACCAGATATCCGACGCAATCTATCATACGAACATTAAACGCAGAATTACCGTCAAGAGAGATACTTACAGCCTCTTCGGGAACAAATTTAGGTTCAGCTGTCATAATCGTCCTTCCTGAACCGCTCTGGGGCAATTCATCTCTTGCACGTTCCTTGCTGTAAACATTATCTATATTGGGAATAACAAGCGTTTCCATAAACCGCTTTATAAAGGTTGATTTACCGGTTCGAACCGGACCAACAACACCTATGTAAATATCTCCTTGCGTCCTTTGTGATATATCCTGATATATATTTTCCACAAGACATTCCTCCCATTTTCATTAAGCTATAATAACTATATGGGAGAAATACCGACATTATACCAAAAGAGACCTGAAAATCAGGTCTCTTTTATGTGAATTAGTATTTTGCTTTTCAAAAATTATTAAATCTTATTCCCGGAGGTTACATCAA
>JAZQSB010000194.1:0-5329 GCA_045629885.1 Eubacteriales bacterium
GAAAGCAGAATAATCACGAACCCATCGACGACGACTTTTGCGACTACCTCGCACTTCTGATCACCAAGAGTCAGCGTCGGTGCTGTGAAGAATGTTAAACAGTGAAAATCTCCTTTCTTTTCACTTCTTTTCTTACGAGAACCGCCCAAGCAAACCGTTTGGGCGGTTCTTGACTTACATAGCCGTTTTCGGCAAAACAAAGGAGGTTCATAGATATGGATAGAAAAATAAGACGCGGTGAGATTTACATTGCTGACCTTGATCCCGTTATCGGATCAGAGCAGGGCGGGGAGCGCCCCGTGTTGGTTATTCAAAATAATGTAGGAAACACACATAGTCCTACTGTGATCGTGCTTGCAATCACAAGCCGTTGCCAAAAGAAAAAGCATATGCCTACCCACATTCCTATCGAAAGTAGCGATCTTTCTATGAGTTCGATTGCACTTGCAGAGCAGGTAAGGACGGTAGACAAAACAAGGCTTACTCGATATGTCGGACGAGCAAGCAAAGAGTCGATGGAAGCTGTTGACCAAGCGTTGAAGGTCAGCATGGGGGTGAGCTAATGACAGAAGAACTGAGAAATCAAATGATCTATCTTGCTTCGGTAGATATGCTCCGCCGAATGTTACGTGATAACAAGTTCGATAAAAAGGTTCTTGATCGGTTAAATCGCAGAAACGCAGAAACGATGAATGTCAAGGTTGTGGAGCTGTAAAATCGCATCCTTGTTGAATTTCAAAAAATCAATAAAATTATAGTACAAAGGAGGCGAGAAAAATTATGACGATCAATAAGAATGTTCAAATCATTCAACCTACGATTGGTCTTGAAGCAGAAAAGCTGATAAGAGTAGCAGCGTATTGCCGAGTCAGTACAGACTCGGAAGATCAGGCAGATTCCTTTCTCGCCCAAGTGAAATACTATAATGATTTTTTCAAATCGCAGAGTAATATGATTCTCGTTGATATTTATGCTGATGAAGGCATAACGGGAACTTGTATGAATAAGCGCGAAGAATTCAAGCGACTTATCAAGGATTGCACACTTGGGCGAATAGATAGAGTTTACGTTAAAAGCGTTTCGCGTTTTGCGAGAAACTCGCTTGAATGTCTTGAGACTATACGAAAGCTGAAAGAGTGCGGTGTCAGCGTTGTTTTTGAAAACGATAATGTTGATACCAAAACGATGAACTCCGAACTCATCCTTTACGTTAAAAGTGCATTTGCTCAAAGCGAAGCACTTGCAGGCTCTCGCAGAGTGTCCACCGCGTACAGAATGAAAATGGAAAACGGTACGTTCTTCACTTACTGTGCTCCATTTGGTTATCGCTTGGTTGATCAGAGACTTGTTATTGAGCCAAGCGAAGCTGAAATCGTAAAGAGAATATTCAATATGTATCTTTCGGGTAGCGGAATTAACACCATAGCTGCAACCATGAATAGGGAAGTAGTCGCAGGAAAGACGCATTGGTCAACAACGATGGTTAAGTATCTTCTTACAAATGAGAAGTACATCGGTGACAGCATGATGCAGAAAACCTACACTCCGCAGGTCTTTCCGCTTCGCAATATCCCCAACAAAGGAGAGCTTGATAAATACTACGCGGAGAACACACACGAACCTATTATATATAAGGAAGATTTTGATGCGGTTCAGAGGCTCTTACAGCAGAGAGGCGACTTGGTAAAAACACAATCAACCAAGCGCTTACTTACCAAGATGCTTGTGTGTGATGAGTGTGGTTGGTCTTACAAGTTCAAACGACAGAACAACGTTGATTATTGGGTTTGCTCAAGAAAAGGCAACGCCGGGTATGAGTGCTCGGGACCGAATATCTCGGAACAAAGCGTGTTCGATGCTTTTGTCAGAGTATATAACAAGCTGAGATATTTTGAGAAGGAAGTTCTTGATGCCACTCTTTCAATGATGAGTGATTTGAGGATGAAATTGATTACCGAGAACGACGAAATCCGTCAGATCGACACCGAGGTTGCAAAGCTTTGTGAGCAAAACAATCGTTATGAAAAATACCGCGAGAAAAAGATAATGGACGATGTTTCCTTTATGGAACAGACCGACAGGTTAAAAGCGAGACTAACAGGATTACGAAGCCGAAGATTGAAGCTTTTGAGTGAAAACGAGAACGAGCAGTTGATTGACCAACTGAAAACGCTAAAAGAAACGATTCAAGACTATCCCAAGGCAATCGTTGAGTTTGATCCGGTTTTGTTTACTTCAATCGTAAACAGAATTAAGGTTCGACACGATGGCACTCTTGTGTTTGAGTTGAAGGGAGAGCTTGCATTGAAAGAGAGAATTGAGGTGAGCAGAAAGTGTGCATAAGAACCGTACCGTTTGGTTATGCGGTAGAAAAAGGAAAGAAAGTTATCGTAGCAGATGAAGCTGCGGTGATAATCGAGGTTTATGAGCATTACTGCTCGGGCGAAACATTCAAGCAGATCGCAGATTCACTCACTGCTCGTGGCGTTAAGTATCTTGAAAATGACTCTCAGTGGAACAAGAACAACGTGGCCCGTCTGATAGACGATTTACGTTATCTTGGAAATGAGGAGTATCCTCAAATCGTTCCCGCAGAACTTTATGAGAGAGTAAGAACTTGCAGGGAAGGAAGAAGTGCAAAAAAGGCAGAACTTCCTTCCGACATCAAGCTTATAAAGGACAAGCTTGTTTGCGGTCAGTGCGGTAAACCCTTTTCAAGAAAAAACAAATGGAAAACGAGAGAAAAGTGGATGTGCTCAAGTGGCTGTAAGTGCTCGGTGTATCTTGATGACATAACGATCATCAGAAACATCAACTCGGTTATTGCAAATCCGATGGTTTGTACTTTGCAGGGAAAGAACATATCGAGTTATACGCCTACCTCAAATATCACAAGGCTTACAAATGATGTGAACCGAATGTTAGAGCAAACAAAGATCGAG
Organism: Eubacteriales bacterium; assembly: GCA_045629885.1. Lineage (GTDB taxonomy): Bacteria > Bacillota > Clostridia > Oscillospirales > JAAYXM01 > SIG480. Next base: position 2,943 of record JAZQSB010000194.1, read on the forward strand.
TTTATGACGGTTGCTAATTCAATCTTAGAATGTGCTTCTGAAAAATTTGATTGTTGCAGCATTGAGGTTAACGACGAGCTGACACAACTCATTTTGGAAATGTTTGCAGAAGCAACAGGCTTTAACGAAGAATTGATTGCCCAAACGGTAGAGCAAATCATCATTGATGAAAACGGAAAAATTAAGCTCCGCGTCAAAAGCGGAGTCGAAATCAAAGGAGATATATAAAATGAAGAAAGTTTGTATTTATTGCAGAGTTAATTCCCCGAAGCAGGCAGACGGTTCAGATGAAAGAATGGAGTCGCAGATTGCAAGATGCAAGAAAGCAGCCAATTTACATAATTTCACGGTCGTTGACGAAGTGAGAGATTTTGGGAAAAGCAGTTTTGAAAAAGTCAGCAACAGACGAGCACTCAATGAAATAATTGAAAGGTCTCGCCGTGGTGAGTTTGAAGCGGTTGTGATACCTACTCTCAAGGTTTTCTCTTTGAATGTCGAAATAGCAAACGATATTTACGAGAAGATCAAGGAAACGGGCGCTGAAGTTATATCAGATAACGACGGTGAAGTTGATGAAAAAATGATGCAGAAATTGAAAGGAGCGGCGATCTATGGACGGATGTTTGGCGAGAACGATAACCAAAATTGAAGCTAACCCCCTGCTTGTCAGAGGTAAAAGCGATTTTCGCATGATGCGAGTCGCCGCTTACTGTCGTGTTTCTACTGACGATGACGATCAGCTCAACAGTTATCAAGCGCAGATTGCGTACTACACAGATGCGATTGCAAAGCGCCCCAACAGTACCTTTGCCGGTATTTATGCCGACGAAGGTATTACCGGAACGTCTACCAAAAAGCGTAAGGATTTTCTTCGTCTAATGCGAGATTGTGAGCGCGGAAAGGTTGATTACATCCTAACCAAGTCCATATCTCGTTTTGCAAGAAATACGGTTGATAGTTTGAGTTGGGTTCGCAAGCTCCGTGCGATGGGCATTGGCGTATACTTTGAAGAACAAGCCATTGACTCATTAAAAGCAGAAAATGAAACGCTGATCGGTTTGTTCAGCGTTATTGCGCAATCCGAAAGTGAAAACATCGCCGCCAACGTAAGATGGGGTATCAGACAGAGTATGAAAAGCGGAACCTACTGTACTAACTTTTCGTGCTTTGGATACCGTAGAGGTGATGACGGTGTTCCCGTAATCGTTCCCGAAGAAGCGGAAGTAGTAAGAACCATTTTCAAACTCTTTCTTGATGGAAAGAGCATACAAATGATCTGCCGCTATCTTGCGGAGAACAAAATCAAGACCTACACGGGAAAAACCGAATGGAATCAGAGAACTGTCCGAGATATTATCACGAATGAAAAGTATGTGGGAGATCTGCTTCTCCAAAAAACTTATATCGAGGACACGATCACAAAGAAAACGAAAAAGAACAACGGTGAGTTTGCCAAGTATCTTATAAGCAACAATCACCCTGCGATTGTTGATAGAGATACCTTTAATATGGCACAGGCTGAACTCGCAAGCAGAACAAATAAGAGAAAGAAGTCGGAGCTTGGAATTACCGAGCAGGGAAAGTATAGTGGTAAATATGCTTTGACCGATGTACTTATCTGTGGTTGCTGTGGTTCTCATTACCGCAGAACCGGAAAGAATGTAAAAGGAGAGGTTCAACACGTTTGGCGTTGCCTCGGACGAATTGAGCATCGTTGCAAAGAAGCGGTTGGCTTGGAAGAAAAGAAGCTCCACGCAGCTATATGCAGATGCCTTTCCAATATGATGGAGTGCAGGGAAGAAGTTACAAATCTTTGCCGCACCAATTTGCAATTCGCACTTACAGGAGACAGTAAGGTTCTTGATGCTTACGCTATTGAGAATCAGATCCGAACCCATCAAGAGGAGATTGACGTTTTGATGGAGCAAGAGGCAAATACTCAAGGCGATCCCGAAAGATACGAAAAGGCGATTATAGGGATATATGAAAAAATCGGAGTCCTTCGTGAGCAACTCCGTTTGGCAAAAGAGCAGGCAGCTACAAGCGAAAGCATCCAATCTGAAATCGAAAGGTTTATGAAAACGATCCAAGAATATAGTGGAGATAGTTTTACTGAGTATGATGATACGATTGTGAGACGTTTGATAGAGTGCATTAAAGTATCCCCGGACAGAACGATCGAGATCATTCTGAAAGGTGGAATCCACGGCAAAGAAAAAGTGTGAATTCTTTTTAAACATTTGAAAATTCTATTGACTTTCTTTTTCAACTGTGCTATAATCTATGTGTTAAAGAAAAAACCCTCATGAACGTGCGAAACCTCAAAGGTTCGAAATTGTTGGGGGGAGTCATAATGGGGCAACAATTTTGCACCCTAACACAAAAGT
>JAZQSB010000195.1:0-14873 GCA_045629885.1 Eubacteriales bacterium
TAACATCTTTGGTTAACCTCTCTTTCTTTGTTTGCAGCGTCTGCTCTTTTTCACAATCGGCCTTCCTGATTAACACTTACTTCTTATATCGGACTTATCATTTGACTATTCTTCTGAATATTCTTCTGACCACCTACTTCTTTAAACAAGACATTTTATATATTATCGGAAGTGCTTTTTGCTTTTGAGCTTTCGCTTTTTCTTTCAGCTCACTGACTTTTTTGAGCCGTTTCTTAGTGGAACATTGGTATCACCCTTTCTGATTATAATATACCACAATGGAAGGCTATTTGCAATATGTAATTTTGTACAAAATACATAAATATCATTTATGCAATTCGCAGATTTTGCATTATTTACCACAAACACAATTGACATCTCCCATTTCTTTTGTTATACTGGATATGTTGGGCGTTTAAAAACGCCCGTTTTTTGTTTTCAGGCGCATTGACTTTACCTTTTAGGTATAGTAAAATATTAAAAGTATTCAGAAACCGGAGATTTTTAATTATGATATATTTTGACAACGCATCAACCACACGTGTTATCCCCGAAGCTGCCGAGGCGTCAGTAAACGCTATGTGCGAGCAGTTTGGAAATCCGTCTTCTCTTCACAGTCTTGGCTTTTCCGCTGAAAAGCTTGTGCGCGATGCCAAAAAAACAATTGCAAACGTTATCTCCTGCGATGCAAAGGAAATAACATTCACCTCCTGCGGAAGCGAGAGTAACAACCTGGCTATCTTCGGCACAGCCGCAAGAAGCGGAAAGCGCCGCCATATGATTACAACTGAATTTGAGCATCCCTCCGTTCTCAATGCCGCAAAAAAGCTTGAAGCCGATGGCTTTGACGTAACATATATCGCACCTGGATCCAACGGCTCGGTTCACGCAGAGGATGTCTCCGCAGCAGTGAGGGCAGACACCTTTCTCGTATCCGTAATGAGCGTAAATAACGAGCTTGGCTCTGTTATGGATATCCCTGCCATTTCGCGCGCTGTAAAAGCGAAAAACAGAGATATTATCTTCCACACGGATGCAGTTCAGGCGTTTCTTAAAATGCCGATAAATACAGCCAAATACGGTGCTGATTTAATTTCCTTCAGCGGACACAAAATCCACGCTCCGAAAGGCATCGGCGCTCTCTATATAAAATCAGGCATACGTCTTACCCCGCGCCTTCTCGGCGGCGGACAGGAAAACGGACTCCGCTCCGGCACCGAAGCCACCGGTCAGATTGCCGCGTTTGCAACAGCTGTAGAAAGCGTTGCCGATACCTATCTTGAAAACGCAAAACGGATGCGCGAGCTTTTATCTCTTCTTAAATCAGGGCTTTCCGAGCTTTCGCGCGTTCACGTTTTTTCCGCCGAAAACAGCGCACCGCATATCCTTACAGCTGCATTTGAAAAATATCCGAGTGAGGTTGTTATGCGTATCCTTGAAGAAAGCGAAATTTACGTTTCCGCAGGCTCTGCCTGCAGCCGCGGCAAGAAGAGCCACGTTCTGCGCGCAGTCAAGGTTCCGGACAAGCTTATAGGTAGCGCCGTACGCATAAGCCTGTCCCGTTTTTCCACCGAAGATGAGATCAGAGCCTTTCTTCGCGTCGTAAAAGAAAAACTTATATGAATTTCAAAAAAACTATTGCAAAAATAGCTCAATGATGCTATTATACCGATATGAAAATCAATTACAAAAAAACACGGAGGTAGAATCATGGTAATTGACACTTTAAAAAACATACTTGAGGCACAGCTTGACATTGATCCGTCGGAAATCACGGAATCAACAAACATTATGGAAGATCTCGGCGCTGATTCGCTTGACATTGTTGAGCTTATGATGACGGTCGAAGAAGAATTTGATATTACTATTGAGGACAGCGATGCACAGCTGTTCAAGACAGTCGGAGATGTGGTAAACTACATTGAAGCAAGAGTCTGATATATGTAATTTACAAATGGTGAGACAATTCGTTTTGTCTCACCGTTTTTTATAAATTTTCCTCCCGATTTGCAACGCTGCATTTTTCAGTTTGAATTTTCAAAGGCACCACTTGTAAGTTTAATCAATTTATGATAAAATAAACTGAACAATTTTTCAAGGAGCAATGTATTGTGGAGTTTAAAGCAAAGATTATGGATGAAGCGGCTATCAACCGTTCTATGGCACGTATCACTCATGAAATAATAGAAAAAAATCGCGGAGCAGAAGGTATATGCCTACTGGGTGTAAAACGCCGTGGAATCCCGCTTGCAAAAATGCTTCACGATAATATAAAGAAATTCGAGGGAACAGATGTTCCTCTCGGACATATTGATATAACACTTTACCGCGATGACCTCTCCGAATCGCAACCTCTCCCGACCTCCGAGGGTTGCGAGATCCCGTGTGATGTCCGCGATTATAACATTATTATTGTTGACGATGTTCTCTATACAGGGCGCACAGTGCGCGCGGCAATTGAGTCTGTTTTCCGTTTCGGCAGACCAAAATCCATCCAGCTTGCCGTTCTCATTGACCGCGGTCACCGCGAGCTTCCTATTCGTCCGGACTTCGTTGGCAAAAACATCCCCACATCAAAATCCGAGCTTGTTTCCGTTCTTCTGGACGAGGTTGACGGCGAAACGGGTGTTTGTCTTTACAACATCTGAATTTTTTCATCTCTACAATCCTAAAAACACACGGACAAAACTAAATTTGTCCGTGTGTTTTTTATCTGTTTATTCTTCTGAGTCTTCGGTAACTTCTTCCCTCTGATACACCCTTATTTGTGTAACGCGATGGGAATCTGTTTCCGTAATTGTTATTTCGAGGTTTTCGAATTCGAACTTATCTCCGTCTTCCGGCATCTTGCCGAGCTGCTCCATAACCCAGCCGCCAACGGATATGCTCTCTGCCTCTGCCTCTAAATCAAACACATCGCAGAAATCCTCAAAGTTTGCAGAGCAGTCTACCTTATAGGTCCGCTCATCTACCTTGTCAAAATCAAGGACAACCTCGTCGTGCTCGTCCCAGATTTCGCCCACAAGTTCCTCTAAAATATCCTCCATCGTGACGATACCAAGTGTGCCGCCGTATTCGTCAATTACAACTGCTATGTGAGATTTGTTCTGCTGCAATATCTTCAAAATATCGTTAACCTTTTCAAACTTCTGGATGAATACCGGCTTTGCCATAATCTCGCTGATTTCCTTCTCCGTAATTCCTTTCGGGGTAAGAAAATCTTTGAGATGGATGAATCCGATAATATTGTCAACGCTCTCGTTATAAACAAGAAGACGAGAAAACTGCGTTTCTGCAAAAAGCTCTGCGATCTCAGCCTTATCTGTTCCCAACGCAAATCCTTCAAGGTCAACGCGGTGCGTAAGGATATCCACTGCCTCGCGCTCGGAAAACTCAATGGCGTTACGGATAAGCTCACCCTCATCCGTATCAAGGCTTCCCTCCTGTTCAACTTCCTCAACAAGCATAAGAAGCTCTTCCTGAGACATCTTTAAATTATCCTCTGTTTTAAAGAGCTTTAAAATAAGCTTCTTCCACATTGAAAAAAGAAAGTTTATCGGCGTGAGCACCCATATAAGGGCACGGATTGCCGGAGTAGAGAACATTGCGAAACGCTCCGGACCGTCTTTTGCGATGCTTTTAGGAGTTATCTCGCCGAAGATAAGCACAACAACGGTAATAACTATTGTTGATACGGTTGCGCCAAGTTCCTGCTCTCCAAGGATTCTCACAAACATAAGTGTTGCAATGGAGGATGCAGCTATGTTTACTATATTATTTCCTATAAGTATTGTAGAAAGCAGTTTGTCATAATTTTCCGCAAGCGCGAGCGTTATCTCCGCCTTTTTGTTTCCGCCCTCTGCCATAGTCCTCAGGCGTGTTTTGTTAAGTGATGAAAATGCTGTCTCCGTAGCGGAAAAATACGCCGACAGCAAAATCAGCACTGCTATTACTATGGTATATTCCAATATACTCATTTTTTATCTAATTACTCTCCTTAAATATATTTATTGTTACCTGCTCTTTGCATTCCCGAAATCATATGCGCACTCTTTTGAAGCACAAAAAGGCACACCTGCGTGCATGTTCCAAAAACGCGCGCAAGTACGCCTCGTATAACAAATAAATATATTTTTCGGTATTAGCGGGGTAATCTCCGTCATCCGAATCCATATTCAAATTGCCATCCTTTCTATAATACTGAAATGTATTATACACTATTTCCCCTTTCATGTCAAGCATTATTGCTTTTTATACTCTTCAAGTCATATTTCCGTCTGCTTCCAAATACATTAGTATTAAGACTTATGATATGAGGTGGCTTTTGATGGAAAACTCTTCACGGAACATTCTTTATCTCAGCGGGAAAATCGTCTCGGATATAGAATTCTCCCACGAATCTCACGGAACTCTTTTTTATACATTCAAGCTTGAAACACGCAGGCTGTCTGGTACATATGATATAATCAATGCAATCATACGCAAGGAAACCGCAGATGAGCATAATTTAGCTCCCGGAGTTTTTATATCAACGCAAAGCGAGCTTCGCTCGTTTAACAAGAAAACGGAAACGGGAAACCGTCTTATTATCTCAGCGTTTATAAAGGAGCTTACCCCCTGCGAAGAAAATACATATGAAAATGCGCTTCATCTGACAGGTACCATATGTAAAACACCTGTTTACCGCAAAACTCCGCTTGGACGTGAGATATGCGACATTATGCTTGCAACCAACAGGAAATACGGCAGAAGCGACTATCTTCCCCTTATCGTATGGGGACGCAATGCCCGCGCCGCCGGAACTTTCCGCACAGGCGATGTAATCACTGTATGCGGACGGGTACAAAGCCGCGAATACACAAAGCTTATCGACGGAGTTGAAACTGTAAGGGTTGCATTTGAGGTCTCGGTTTCGTCAATCGAAGAAGTATCTTTTGAAGAATAAAATTCACCCGCCGCTAATGCCAAGCGGCGGGTGTTGCGCATTTGTTTCTTATGCTTCTTTATAAGTCTTCGCTCGTTCAAACTCTTCTTCAATTTCAGCCGACGGCTTCTTTGTGAGAAGCGAAACTACGACAATGAATACAGAGGATATAACAAACGCCGGAAGAAGCTCGTAAATTGTCCAGAGGCCTCCAAGCGGATTAAGAATGAGCTTCCAGATGAATACCATTGCACCACCGGAGAGCATACCTGCAATCGCGCCTGCACGTGTTGTACGCTTCCAGAAGAGTGAGAAGATCATAAGCGGACCAAATGTCGCCCCAAAGCCTGCCCACGCAAATGAAACAACCTTGAAGATAACACTGTTTTCGTTCCACGCAATGACAATTCCGATAACAGTTATAAGAAGAAGAACCGTGCGTGAAAGCCACATAACCTGCTTGTCTGTTGCATCGCGCTTTACAATGCCCTGATAAATATTCTTAGAAACGGACGATGCCGCAATAAGAAGGTATGAATCGGACGAGCTGATTGTAGCTGCGAGAATGCCTGCCATAACGATACCTGCAACAATCGGGTGGAACAGAAGGCGTGCAATCTCCGCAAAAACATTTTCCGCAAGGCTTGCGGTGAAAAGAGCTTCGCTTGCCGGGAACACTGCTCTGCCCACAACGCCGATAAATACTGCCGCTGCAAGAGAAATAACAACCCAGACCGTAGCAATACGGCGTGATGACTTAAGCTCAGACGCTTTTCTGATTGCCATAAAGCGAAGGAGAACCTGTGGCATACCAAAGTATCCAAGTCCCCACGCAAGCATGGAAAGAGCAGTAAGCCAGCTGTACAGCTTCGGCTCACCGAACTGAGCGACACCGTTTACAACAGCCTGAATACCGTCAGCATCAACAACAGGATTTGCAAGCGCACCAAGGGAAAGATATCCCGGAATTGCCTTTGCATTAGCAATAACCGCTCCAATTCCGCCTGCATATGCAGTGCCGAATACGAGAACACCGACAAGAGCGCAGATCATAACTATTGACTGCATAAAGTCTGATGCGCTTTCGGCAAGGAATCCGCCGATAAGTGTGTATATCAGAACAAATACTGCGCCGAGAATCATCATGGAATGGTACGATGTTCCGAAAAGACCGGAGAAGAGCTTACCACACGTTACAAAGCAGCTTGCCGCATAAACCGTGAAGAAGATAAGGATAAACATCGCAGCAATACCAAGGATAACCTTTTTCTTTTCGTGGAAACGATTGCTGAAAAAGTCAGGCAATGTAATAGCATCTCCGGAAATTACCGAATAGTTGCGAAGTCTCTTGGAAACTATAAGCCAGTTAATGTATGTACCGAGAGCAAGACCGATTGCCGTCCATGTTGCATCCGCAAGACCGCACCAATATGCAAGTCCCGGAAGCCCCATAAGAAGCCATCCGCTCATATCGGAAGCCTCTGCGCTCATCGCCGCAACCCACGGGCCGAGGGAACGCCCTCCAAGAAAATAGTTCTCAGAATTCTGCTGAGAGCGCTTTGCAAAGTAGATACCGATAAGGATAACCACCAGCATATATCCTGCCATAGAAAACAGGATATCAAGTTGTCCGTTCATAATAAAAACTCCTATCTTTTATTTCCTTTTGTATAAGTATACCATAAAATGTTTAATTTGCCAATACTTTACTTGAAAAACTTCTTCGGACACCGAAGCTCTGTGTCCGGAATCCAAAAAGCCATTTTCCTATTTATTGCCGCGGGCAGATGCCACAACTACTTTCCAGAGCGCAATGAGGGCAATTACGTTCGGGATAACCATAAGGTAATTGAAGAAGTCCGTAAGCTCCCAAACAAGGTCATTTGAAAGAAGCGCGCCGAGGAAAATGAATACTATAGCAACGATGGAATAGATAACGACTGCAGCTTTGCTGTTCTTTGCAAGATACTGAACATTGATCTTTCCAAAGAAATTCCAACCGATAATTGTGGAATATGCAAAGAAGAGGAGGCATATTGCAATAAAAATATTACCAAAGCTTGTGCCAAACACACTGCCGACAGCCGTCTGCATCGCATTTGTTTTCATAATGCCCTGAGCTTCAATAGCAGCCGAGTAATTACTGCTTGCAATGAGACCGTTTTCGCCGACATAGAGTGTTGAGATAACGACAAGAGCCGTAATGGTAAGAACAACAAACGTATCAATAAACACGCCTACCATCGCAACGCAACCCTGGTCATGCGGCTTTGCCACATCTGCCATTGCATGCGCATGCGGAGTAGAACCCATACCTGCCTCGTTCGAGAAAAGACCGCGCTTTGCGCCCTGGCTGATAGCTGTTTTAAGGGCATAACCAATTCCGCCGCCGATAAGTGCATCCGGAGTGAACGCATACTTGAATATCGCACCGAAGGTCTCAGGAATGTACTTGATACGCGCAATAAGTACGACAAGCCCGCCGAGAAGGAAAAGGCATGCCATTATCGGAACAAGCTTTTCCGTAACGGATGCGAGTCTTTTGACACCTCCGATAAAGATGAACGCAGAAACAATCGCAACAACAACACCTATTATCCATCCGTCAATTCCGAATGCTGTATAGCAGGACTCTGCGATGGAGTTGGACTGTACCATAGAGCCGAAGAATCCAAGAGCAACGGTGATTGCCACTGCAAAGAAAATTGCAAGGAAGGTTCCGAAGCCGTTCGGGAATGCTTTTTTTATGTAATAAACCGGACCGCCGTGGATTTCGCCGTTTGCATCCGCAACGCGTGTTTCCTGTGCAAGAACTGCTTCTGCGTAGATTGTAGCCATGCCCAAAAATGCTATAATCCACATCCAGAAGATCGCACCCGGACCACCGATTAAAATAGCTCCCGATGCACCGACGATGTTACCGGTACCTACCTGTGCCGCAATTGCCGTAGCAAGTGCCTGGAACGAGGTGAGACCGTTTCCGTCTTTGTTTCCGAAAAGCTTTATGTTGCCGAAAACCTTCTTCATCCCTTCACCAAAGCAACGAACCTGAACAAAACGTGTTTTAAACGTAAAGAAGAGCCCTGCTCCCACGAGCAGAATGATGAGAATGTAGTCCGCAAGAAAGCCGTTTGCCTTCTGGACTGCTGCCAAGAGTGAGTCGAGAAATGCCTGCATAATTTTTCCTCCTGAAATTATATTTTGGACCGAAAAACAGAAAAAGCGTTTTCCGAAAATAAAAAATGCCGCAATAAATGCAGCAACTCCGAAAAACGCATACAAGGATTTGGATTTGTATGTGTTTTCTCCGTTCTTTTGCCTGAGAGATTCAGCAGGAATATTCTGCCTTACACCTTCGGCACTCATTTAAGAGATTCTCCGGAGTCCCCTCCGCTTTCAGTCTCTTGCGATTCTGAAAGTTTCATCGGGCAATATTTAATAAAATATATAATAACACACTTTATGCCATAATGCAATAACTTTTTCAATGAAATTATACTTTTTTATTCCCGAACAATCAAAACCTCAGACATACCAAGCTTTTCATCGCCGGAAATGCGCACATCACGAAAATCAAACTCACTCATAAGACGGATTTTGTTGCACTTTTTCTGTCCGCTCATAACCGACACGCGTTTTGGGTTTACGAAAATATGTATTGCACCTCCGCGATATTCTCTGCGCTCAATTTCTGCCCGGGCAAGGCGCAAAAAACGTTCGGACATCGCCATTTCTCCAAGTGCCGGATGGTATGCTCCGCAGAGCGCCTCACCATCGGATAAATCATCTGTCGGATTAAGTCCAAAGCGTATCACGGGAATACCTTTTTCTTCAAATATCTCAAGTATCTCGCCGCCAAGTCGTGCCGCCTGCTCCGGTGTTGCAGGTGTATACTTTCCAGCACGCCAGAGTGTTTCCAACGCAGTATCGCGCACCACAACGGTCGGATAAACGCGCACTCCGTCCGGTGCAAGTGTTGCTATTTTTTTCGCAGTATATATATCCTTTTCATCGTCCGATCCGGGAAGATGTGTCATCATCTGCAAAACAAGCGCAAAGCCGTGCTTTCTTATAAGCTTTACCGCATTTTCCGTATCTTCCGCAGTATGCCCTCTGCCGGAGATTTTCAGCACATCCTCACACATAGACTGTGTGCCGAGTTCAATTGTATGCACGCCGTATTCTTTGAGAATACAAAGCTTTTCTTCATCTATGCTGTCCGGACGTGTGGAAAGGCGTATTGACGAAAGCCTGCCTTCGTAAATAAAGCGCTTTGCCGTTGAAAGATATTCAAGCATGAGTGAAGGCTCTATGGCGGTAAAGCTTCCGCCGTAAAAAGCAACCTCGGGGTTCTCCCCCGAGTATTCAAGTGCTTTTTCTATAATATGGGAAATCTCGCGACCTTCCGGTGGCACAAGCGTTCCCGCTATTTTTTTCTGATTGCAGAAAACGCAATCGTGCGGGCATCCTGCATGCGGGATGAAAACCGGTATAATCCGACTCATTCTTCCATCCCCATAAGCTTCAATGCCTCACGCGCTGCCATCTGCTCCGCTTCCTTTTTGCTGTGCCCATGTCCCGTTCCGATATGGTTGCTATTTATCATAACCTCAACGGTAAAGCTTCGCTCATGGTCAGGACCGTTTGACTCTATAACTCGATAGGAAAGCATTTCGCCGCGGTTTTTCTGCACGATTTCCTGAAGCGTTGTTTTATAATCCGTAACGCTCCACTCACCGCCTTTTTCAGCATCAAACACAAACTTTTTTATAAAATCGCGCGCGCTTTCCTCCCCTGAATCAAGATAAATTGCACCTATTACTGCTTCAAACGCATCAGCAAGAATAGACGGGCGCTCTCTTCCTCCGCCGCTTTCCTCGCCATGTCCGAGACGAAGCTCATCCCCGAGAGAGATTGCCTTCGCCCTGTCGCACAGCGCACCTGTACACACAAGCGATGATCGCATTTTGGTAAGCTCGCCCTCCGGCTCATCCGGGTACTTGGTAAACAGATAAAGCGCAGTGTTCATACCAAGAATAGAATCTCCCAAAAACTCGAAGCGCTCGTTATCCTGCACTCCGGCTGCGCGGTTTTCATTAGCATACGAGCTGTGCGTAAGCGCACGTTCTAAAAGCGCAATGTTTTTGAATTTGTATCCTATTGCATTCTGAAATCTGCTATAGTTTTTCTGTGAAGGTTTACTCATCGGTTGCGTTTTCTCCTCTCAGGCTTCTTTCAAGATGAATTGTCATTCCTGAATCAATATAGTCGATAGCCTGAATTATACAGTGATAGATTGATTTAGCCTTAGAAGAACCATGCGCCTTGATGACAGGCTTCTTCACGCCGAGAAGCGGAGCGCCACCGGCATCGTTGTAGTCAATTTTCTTCTTGAAACCTGAAACATCTTTCTTAACCATAAGTCCTGCAAGCTTGCCTTTGAAAGATGCCATAAAAATATTCTTAAGCTCGCGGGCGAAAAATATTCCAACGCCCTCCATAGTTTTGAGATAAACGTTTCCGGAAAAGCCGTCCGCAACAATAACATCTGCTTTTCCCATAGGTCCGTCGCGTCCCTCAATATTACCGATATAGTTTATCTCCCCGCGCTGTCCGGCTTCTGTAAGAACACGGTTTGCTTCGCGATGAACCTCATCGCCCTTATGTTCTTCGGTACCGTTGTTCAAAAGTCCTACCTTCGGATTCTTTACGCCGAGAGCATGCTCTGCATAGTAAGAGCCCATAAGTGCAAACTGGTAAAGATATTCCGGAGTGCATTCAGCATTGGCTCCACTATCGATAAGTACTGCGATTCCTGTAGCAGACGGAATAACCGGAGCAAGAGCAGCACGGCGAATTCCTCGAATGCGCTTTACGATGAGAGTTGCCTGGGTAAGAAGTGCTCCGGTGTTTCCCGCGGAAACAAGCGCATCTCCCTTTCCGTCACTGAGTGTGCGTAGTGCAACGGTCATAGACGAGTCCGGCTTTTCTTTCATAACCTTCAGCGGGTCATCATGCATATCAACAACCTCGCTTGCATGAATCACGCTTATGTTTTTTCTGTATTTTCCATGCGGGTCTTCCTTACTCAGATGCGCAGAAAGCTCCTTTTCATCACCGACCAGAACCATGTCAACGTCAAGATCCTCTGCAGCAAGAACCGCTCCCTTTACAAACTCATAAGCTCCGTTGTCGCTTCCCATTGTGTCAAGTATTATTCTCATCTTCTTACCCAAACCTTTCTGCGCTACAGTTTTTTTCTATCTCGTCTATCACTGCAAGCGAACGTGCGGCAATTGCCGCATTCTTCTCTTTTTTCACTTTTATTCTAACCTCAAGCGGAGGCATAATTCCAAAATTTATGTTCATGGGTTGAAAATCGCCAACGCTGCCGGAGCTTACATACATTCCGAGCGCCCCTATTGCCGTTGTCTGCGGAAATTCCGGAACTTTCTTCCCGCAGAGTTTCATTGCAAGAGAAAGCCCCGCCATAAGACCGGAGGATGCAGATTCAATATACCCCTCAACACCGGTCATCTGCCCTGCAAAGTAAAGATTTTCATCGTTTTTCACGGAATAATCGGCATTAAGTATCCCCGGTGATTTTATATACGTATTACGGTGCATTACGCCGTATCTCACAAACTCCGCATTGCGGAGTGCCGGAATTAGCGAGAAAACTCTCTTCTGCTCACCGAATTTCAAATGTGTCTGGAATCCCACAAGGTTGTAGAGCGTTCCCTCGCGGTTATCGCGGCGGAGCTGAACAACGGCATACGGCGTCTGTCCGGTTTTAGGATCACGAAGTCCCACAGGCTTTAGCGGTCCGTACCGGAGCGTATCATAGCCGCGCCTTCCCATAACCTCAACGGGCATACATCCTTCGAACACCTTATCGTCCTCAAAGCCGTGAACTTCTGCCTCTTCTGCGCAAACAAGTGCTTCAAGAAAGCGGCGGTATTCCTCTTCCGTCATAGGACAGTTGATATAATCCGCTGTTCCCTTATCATAGCGCGATTTGAAATACGCACAGTCCATATCAATGCTCTCATACGTCACGATAGGTGCTGCAGCATCAAAAAAGCCGAGAAATTCACCGCCGCCCAAGTGCTCGCGGATAGATTCACCAAGCTCAGGCGATGTAAGCGGTCCCGTAGCAACAATGAGTGGTCGCTCATGGGGAAGGCAAGTTAACTCTTCTTCGACAACGGTTATATTTTTATTTGAACGTATTTTATCTGTTATATATGCCGAAAAGCGCTGTCTGTCAACAGCAAGCGCCCCGCCCGCCTCAACGCGGGTGTTGTCCGCCGCCTCCATAACGAGAGAAGAAAGCCTTCTCATTTCCTCTTTAAGGAGACCTACGGCATTTTCCACCCCCGCAGCACGCAACGAATTTGAACAGACAAGCTCCGCAAAATCCGGTGATTTGTGCGCAGGCGTGTATTTTTTAGGCTTCATCTCATAAAGGGTTACCGGAACACCGCGGAGAGCGAGCTGCCATGCCGCTTCGCATCCCGCAAGTCCCGCACCTGCAACATATGCTTTATTCACTCTTCTTCCCCGCTGTCTTTTTAGCCGCAGTCTTCTTTGTGGTTTTAGATGTCTTTTTTGCGGCACTCTTCTTCGTTGTCTTCTTTGCCGTTTTCTTCGGAGTTTCTTCCTTTTTCTTGCTCTCCTGCGGCTCGTATCTTTCACATTCAGGATTTGCGCAGAAC
Source organism: Eubacteriales bacterium (assembly GCA_045629885.1). Lineage (GTDB taxonomy): Bacteria > Bacillota > Clostridia > Oscillospirales > JAAYXM01 > SIG480. The sequence goes on from JAZQSB010000195.1 coordinate 12,643, forward strand.
ATTTTCTTTGATCCGCGTCCTGACCTCTTGTACATGGTCTTTCCGCAAACCTCGCATTTTGCTTCCTGCGGTACATCCCACGTCATAAACGTACACTCTGGGAATTTTTCGCACCCATAGTACCAGTAGCCGTTCTTCGACTTTTTCTTCAAAATCTGACCGCCACAAACGGGGCATTCTCCCGGTGTTTTCTCAACGATGGCACGTGTGTTTTTACATTCCGGAAATCCCGGGCATGCAAGGAACTTGCCGAAGCGTCCGGATTTTATAACCATCTTTCTTCCGCAAACCTCACAGATTTCATCCGTTTCCTCATCGGGAACTTTAAGCTTCTTTCCCTCAAGCGCAGCTTCAGCTGCTTCAAGCTCCTCGGCAAATGGACCGTAAAAATCTGAAAGGGTTTTCTTCCAATCCTTGTTTCCTGCCTCAACATCATCAAGAGCCTCTTCCATGTGTGCGGTAAACTCCACATCAACTATATCGGCAAACTGCTCTGTCATAAGACCGTTTACAACTTCACCGAGCGGCGTTGGCTTTAAGCTTTTGCCCTCTTTTATCACATATTCACGATTAAGAATGGTGGAAATGGTTGGTGCATACGTACTTGGCCGTCCGACGCCCTTTTCTTCCATCGCTTTGATAAGGCTGCCGTCAGTGTATCTTGCGGGCGGAGATGTGAAGTGCTGTTCGCTCTTTTCTCCTCCGAATGTAAGCGGCTCATTTTCAAAAAGGTCCGGAAGCGTATTTGCTTCTTCCTCTTCAAGCTCCGCCGCCATATCCGAATATACGGCAGTGTATCCGCGGAATGCAACGCGCGAGCTTGTTGCACGGAAAATATATTCTCCCGCTCTGATATCCACACTCATAGTGTCATATACTGCGCTTTCCATCTGGCACGCCACAAAGCGTGACCAGATAACTCGATAAAGCTTATACTGATCCGGCGTAAGGCTCTTCTTTATCTTCTCGGGCGTGAGAAAAACGTCAGACGGGCGTATAGCTTCGTGCGCGTCCTGTGCGCTCTTCTTTGTCTTAAACACACGGCGCGTTCCGGGAAGGAAGTTTTCGCCGTAAGCATCCGTTATATATTTGCGCACGTCAACAATAGCCTCATCCGCAAGACGGAGGGAGTCTGTTCTCATATATGTTATAAGACCGGTAGAGCCGATTCCCTCAATTTCAACGCCTTCATAAAGCTGCTGGGCAATTGTCATTGTTCTGCTCGGCGACATACCGAAGCGGCGCGAAGCTTCCTGCTGAAGCGTGGATGTGATAAACGGCGGCACGGGAGAACGCTTTTTCTGTCCTCGCTTTATTGTCTTTACAGCAAACTCTGCATTCTTTATACTGCTTATAATTTTATCCGTTTCCTCAGCAGATGCAGGTTCAATCTTCTTTTTGTCCGTACCATGGAATTTTGCCGTGAAGTTTCCGATATTCGGTGCGATACGGGAAAAGTTTGCATCTATCGTCCAGAATTCGCGCGGAACAAACTCACGGATTTCATTCTCGCGGTCTATTACAAGACGCGTTGCAACAGACTGAACACGTCCTGCAGAAAGACCGTAACGAACCTTTTTCCAGAGAAGCGGAGACAGCTTGTATCCCACTATTCTGTCAAGAAGGCGGCGCGCCTGCTGTGCATTTACAAGATTCTCATCTATATCGCGGGGTTTTTTAATTCCCTCGGTAATTGCTTTTTGGGTAATTTCGTTAAACGTAACGCGCTTTGTTTTTTTCTCATCAAGCCCCAGCAGCTCTTTCAGATGCCATGAAATAGCCTCTCCCTCGCGGTCGGGGTCGGTTGCGAGATATATTGCCTCGCTTTCCTCTGCAAGAGCGCGGAGTTCGCGGATAAGCGCGCTTTTGCCTCGAATAGCAAGGTATTTCGGCACAAATCCGGCCTCAATATCTATTCCGATGTCACTTTTCGGAAGGTCGCGAAGATGTCCCATGGAAGCTTTTACCGTATACTTACTCCCCAGATGTTTTCCTATCGTTTTAACCTTTGTGGGAGACTCCACTATTACAAGATATGACATATATTTGCTCCTTTTCTGCCGCCTTCCCCTTGCGGCTGACCTGGTTTGAACTGTATCTTACTGCATATGGCATCACAGAACATTTCTGTATCTGCCGCCCGGAAGCTGCTTTATGCACCCTCGTATTTCAAGAAGCGTCATCAACGACAAAAGCCGCTGCATCTTTACTCCGCTCTTTTCCGAAATATC
>JAZQSB010000196.1:0-3474 GCA_045629885.1 Eubacteriales bacterium
GGTGAACAGGTAGTATTCATGTGCGACCCGGGCGATTATAAGAGCCATCTTGTTTTCGTGTTTGAAAACGGAAAGGTTGCGAGAGTTGAGCTTGCATCCTACGAAACAAAGACTAACAGAAAACGCCTTACCGGTGCGTATTCCGACAAGAGCCCGCTTATCGGAGTGTTCAAGATTTCTGAGGATGAGCAGTTTGTTATGTACTCTACTGAAAATCGTGCGCTTATCTTCCACACGGCGCTTCTAACGCCTAAGACATCGCGCAGCACGCAGGGCGTTGCGGTTATGAAGCTTAAGCCTAAGTACAAGGTAAAGTTTGTATGCCGAGAAGGTGCATCAAGCATAAAGGATGCTTCGCGCTACAGAGTCCGCACACTTCCTGCGGCAGGCGCAAGGCTTACGGATGATGAGAGACTGGATGAGCAGATAAGTTTGTTCTAAAAAGCTATTTACAAGTAATATATTCAGGTGTATAATGTAAAAAATTGAAAAGAGGTTTAAAGTGTGAATGAAAAAGTTTGATGTTATTGCGTTGGGTGAGCTTTTGATTGATTTTATTAATAACGGGAAAAGTGAGTAGGGAAACCTCACGTTTGAGGCAAGCCCCGGCGGCGCACCATGCAACGTACTCTCGATGCTTGCAAAGCTCGGAAGAAATACAGCGTTTATTGGAAAGGTCGGCGACGATATTTTCGGAAGAAGACTCGCAGGTGAACTCCGTGAGCTTTCGATAAACACAGAGTCTTTGCTTCTTGACAAGGACACGCGCACGACGCTTGCGTTTGTTGAAAACGATGAGACGGGCGACCGCAGTTTTTCGTTTTACCGAAACCCGGGCGCGGATATAATGCTTTTACCAGATGAGGTGAATGAGGAGGCAATAAAGGCGGCAAAGATATTCCACCTTGGAACGCTTTCAATGACGCATGAGCCGGTACTCAGTGCAACGAAAAAAGCGCTTTCCTGCGCTAAGGAAAACGGATGCATAATTTCGTTTGACCCGAACCTGCGCGAGATGCTTTGGGAGTCGAAGGAGGATGCAGAGGCGGCTTTTGATTACGGTATGAAATACTGTGATGTACTTAAGATTTCCGACAACGAGCTTGTGTGGTTTACGGGAGAGGCAGATTACAGCAAAGGGATTGAGCTTCTGCAGAGCAGATACAACATTCCGCTTATTGTATTCTCTATGGGACGTGACGGCAGCCGAGCTTACTGCAACGGAAAGGCGGTTGAGATGCCTGCATTTGTTCAGCAGAGCACCGTTGATACCACCGGTGCAGGTGATACGTTTATGGGTTTATGCCTGCACTTTGTACTAAAATACGGCATTGAAAACATGACGGAGGATAATCTTTCTGAAATGCTTCGGTTTGCAAATGCCGCGGCGTCGATTGTAACGACGCGAAAGGGCGCGCTCCGCGCTATGCCGGCTGAAGATGAAGTTCTGGCGTTGCAGAGCGGGAAGTAAAAAACAGAATATAGAAATATGACGAAACCGCTGCGTGAAGGATAGGGTATGCAGCGGTTTAATTATGAAATGAATACAAGCAAAGATTTGGTAAAAACAATTGCAAAATAGATTGATAAATAGAAGAAAAAGTGGTACAATTATGCTGAGTTAATATTTTATTAAGGGGAATGACGAATTGAAAATTATTATTGTCGGTTGCGGCAAGGTTGGAACGACGCTCGTGCAGGAGCTTGCCGCCGAAAATCACAGTATAGTAATAATTGATACAGATGGGGATAAGCTTGAAGAGATAGGCAACATGCTTGACGTTATGTGCGTTGAGGGGCAGGGAGAATCGGCTGCCGTTTTAAAGGAAGCTGAAGTTGAGAGCTGCGACCTTCTCATTGCGATGACGCGCTCTGATGAAATTAACCTTTTGAGCTGCCTGCTTGCCAAAAAGCTCGGTGCAAAAAACACAATTGCGCGTGTGCGAAAACCCATTTATGCTGACGGTATAAGCCTTATAAAGGATGATTTGGGACTTAGTCTTGCTATCAATCCGGAGCTTGCGGCGGCGAACGAAATTTCGCGTCTTTTGCGTTTCCCCACGGCAATTCAGGTGGAAACCTTTGCAAAGGGCAGAGTTGAAATAATGAAATACGCAATTCCGGAAGGATCTGTGCTTCACGATTTGCGTATTCATCAGCTGCGCACAAATCTTAAAACCACTGTATTTATCTGCGCAGTAGAGCGCGGCAGTGAGGTGTTTGTTCCTACCGGTGATTTTATATTGAAAGCCGGAGATATTATTTCATTTGTTGCGCCGATAAGAGTGGCAAATGAGTTCTTTTCAAAGGTCGGTGCGGTTGCGTCCAAGATAAAGAATGTTCTCATTCTCGGCGGGGGAAGAATTACTTATTATCTTACTAAAAATCTTCTTGAGTCGGGACTCAAAGTGAAGATAATTGAAATAGATATGAACCGCTGTGAGGAGCTTTCGGAGCTTCTTCCCGAGGCGATGATAATTCACGGTGACGGAACGAACAACCATCTTCTCCATGAAGAGCATATCGAAAACGCGGATGCCGTGCTTAGCCTTACGGGTGTTGATGAGCAGAATGTTCTTATGTCCATTTACGCAACGCAGCAGGTGCGTGAAGCGAAGATTGTTACAAAAATCAAGCACTTTGACTTTGACGATGTTCTGAAAGGAATGCCGATAGGAAGCATCGTTTATCCGAAGCATATTACTGCAGACAGAATCCTGCAGTATGTACGCGTTATGCAGAATTCGTGGGATACAAGCATGGAATCGCTTCACAGGATCGTTGATGACCGAGTTGAAGCGCTTGAGTTCCGTATCCGTCAGAATTCGCTTATTCTTGGCGTTCCGTTTGCAGAGCTTAATATCAGAAAAGGAACGCTTGTTGCTTGCATAACACGTGACGGTAAGACCTTTACTCCAACAGGTAAGGACAGCATACAAATGGGCGATACCGTTATTGTGGTCACCACGCACAAGGGGATAAGCAGGCTGGAGCAGATACTAGATGACGAAACGGTGTGAACTGAATGAATACTAAATTAGTTTTAAAATTAAACGGTTATATCTTGTTATTTGATGCCGTTGCAATGCTTCTTCCGGTTATGGTTGCGCTTTATTATCAGGAGAGCGCAGGGTTTGCATTTGCACCTGCGATTGCGCTTGCTCTGGTCTTGGGCGTACCGCTGTTTTTGCTCAAACCGAAAAGCAGCGAGCTTTACGCAAGGGAAGCTCTTGTTACGGTTTCGGTTGCGTGGTTTGTGATGAGCATAGTCGGCGGACTGCCGTTTTATTTCTCCCGTGAAATCCCGGGCTTTATAGATTGCTTTTTTGAAACAGCATCGGGATTTACCACAACGGGGGCAACAATATTGACAGACGTTGAAGCACTGAGCCGTTGCATGCTGTTCTGGAGAAGCTTTACCCACTGGATAGGCGGTATGGGTGTGCTGGTTTTTGTTATGGCAATTACAACACT
>JAZQSB010000197.1:0-2191 GCA_045629885.1 Eubacteriales bacterium
TCCCCTTTTCAAGGCGGTAAATATTCGCTGAAATAAGCTCTGCCCTCTCGCGGATTTCTTCTCGATTTTCAGCTTTTTTAAGCTCATCCCGCTGCAATGCAAGCTTTTTCTGCGTTCGGTTATATGCACTTTTTACTACCTGCAATATGCCGTGCGAGCGCTGACGCATTGTTTCGCGCACCTCACGGATTTCAAAATACTCTGCCAATGTATCGGACAAGCTGTTCCTGTCGCCAGCGGTCATTGATGCTTCATACTGCGTTATCGGGAAGAAAGAAAACTCATAAGGATGCTTTCCGTCATACACAATGCATGGTGCCGCCGCTCCGCACGCTATTTCACATATTGCCGATGCCATGCGCTCCCGCTGTGCCATTGAAAGCTCGGACATATGAAGCGTGAGATCCTTGCCGGCGCGATAGGCGACCTCGCGACAGACAAGCGGCGAAAAACCGGCAAATGAGGAAATAATCCACTTATCGCAGAGTATTTCTTCCTTTTCATTACATATTATATCAAAAAGCTCGGCACGGGAATATGCACCGGGGTCAACCTTTTCCTGCTTTGGCGGAAGCTCATAGAAAAGACCGGGCAGAACCTGACGCTTCTCGCTTGTATCAAGATCCACCCTCTTTAAACATTCAATAATCCTGTCGTCACCATCGCGCAGGATGATGTTTGAATGGCGCGCCATAATCTCGCAAGTGAGTGTTCGGGTCGAGGAAACGCCCATTTCGTCATTTACCTCAAGCCGTATATCTATAATGCGCTCAAGATGCGGTGCGGAAACGGAAATTATCCGTCCGTTTGTCAGATGCTTTCGCAAAAGCATACAGAACATCGGCGCACTTGATGGGTTTTCGCGTGCAAGAGACGTAAGATGCACGCGTGGAAAGCTTGCATTTGCAGAGAGAATTAGTCGCTTTCCTTTAACATTCGGTGAGCGCAGACCAATAACTACGTCATCGCGAGTCGGCTGGTGTATTTTATCTATCCTCGCACCCACAAGAAGCTCATTGAGCTCACGCGCGAGGTGCGAAATAAAGAATGCATCAAGTGCCATAAATTTTTCTCCTAAACCGTAAAAAACTTCGTGCAGTCGCGATTCGCCTGTGCTATTTTGACATCAAGCTCAGGATGCTTTGCGGAAATAATTTCACAAATGCGCGGGCAAATAATATCCTCCGTTGCAAAGTGACCTGCGTCAATTGCATTTATCCCGAGCGCCGCGGCATCAAGGAACTCATTGTGCTTTATATCCGCAGTTACGATTGTGTCACAACCGAGCGCCGCGGCAATCGGAATGATGCTGCCGCACGATCCGCCGCCAACTGCGACTTTCTTCACCGCATTTCCCGCGTTGTGATACCTTACACCGTAGGTATCAAGAGAGCGGCACACCTCGGAAAGGAAAGCTTGAAGCGTTTTTTCTTCCGCAAGCTCCCCCAATCTGCCAAGCCCTGTGCCCTCTTCATCACCGGGACAAAGAACGGAAATATTTTTAAGACCGATTTTTCCCGCAAACACATCGTTTACCCCGCCTTCTGCGCTGTCCAGGTTGGTGTGCATGCACACAGCAGCAATTTTGTTTTCAATAAGCGCGAGAAGCACAGACCCGCAAACATCCTCATCCGTAATGCACTTTCTGCTTTTAAAAATTATGGGGTGATGGGAAACAATAAGCTCTGCTCCGGTTTTTACCGCCTCATCAACAACTTCTGGGGTTATATCAAGCGCAACAAGCACCTTTGATACGCCTGCATTTTTTCTACCAACAAGAAAGCCGGGGTTGTCATATTCCTCTGCAAGGCGGCACGGAGCCGCTGCTTCAAGGGTGTTGAATATATCATATACATTTGTCATAGCGAACTTACCACCTCATCAAGCGAGCATATGTCCCGCTCGCTGCTTCTCTTTTCTTCTTCAGACAGTGCGCCGGATAAGCACTTTTTCTCAAACTCAAACTTTAGGCGTGAAAGAACCTTTTCCGCATATTCGCGCGCCTGCAAAGCGGACAAAGCAGCGCAGCTTATGTATTTTTCATACGGCAAATAATCTGTCTTTCCTGTATGCCGTGCAACAAGCACGCAGTATATGTGTCTGCCCTCGGAAACGATTTTCTCCTCTGTTATCTCAAAGCCCTCGCAATAAAGATATTCACGCAGAACCTCCGCGCGCGTCATCGGCTGGA
>JAZQSB010000198.1:0-3805 GCA_045629885.1 Eubacteriales bacterium
TCCGACTTCGAGATGAACAAGCGCATGGTGAACCATTTCCTTATCCGCGGCGGTATCTATGTCGAAAAGATGTTTCTTGGGACTTCTTCCCATAGCAACCATTTCTTCAACGGTAAAGTCAAACGGAACGTCATTTTCCTGCCCGACAACCGCCATTTTCTGCGAGGACTTTTTGTACGACATTTTCAGAAGATTTTCTCCGTCAAGAAGAATTTCACCGTTGCCCGGAGTAAGCGCGCGGTAAACGGTTTTAAGCACGGTAGACTTTCCGCTTCCGTTAGGACCGATAACACCGACAAACTCGCCGGACTCAACCTGCAGTGAGATATTTTCAATCGCGTTTTTGTCTCCGTAAGAGTAAGAAATGTCTTTTACCGAAAGCTTTGTTTCCATATCCCGATCACCTTCCCTTTCTGCCGTTTTTCTTCAGCATAAAGATGAATGCCGGTCCGCCGATAACTGCTGTAAGAACGCCCACGGGAAGTTCTTCCGGTGCGAGGAGCATTCTTGCCGCAACGTCCACCCAAACAACGAGTATTCCGCCAAGAAGAGCCGAAACAGGCAGTACCCTTTTGTGGTCACCGCCGCAAACAAATCTCACGAAGTGAGGAACCATGAGTCCTACAAAGCCAATACTTCCGCTGACAGCAACTGTAGCACCCGCTATAAGAGATGCAACGAGTATAAGCTGTTTTTGAAGCCTTGAAACATTCACGCCAAGAGACGTTGCGCTTTCATCACCGAGAAGAAGAAGATTAAGTCCGCGGTGGTTCAGCATAAGAAACGCCATGCACAGAACGAGAACTGCCGTAGGTAGACCGAGATATGCCCATTTTGCACCCGCAAGGCTTCCCGACATCCAGAACTCGGCATTGTGAAGACCCAGTGCATTTGGTGCAGAGAGCTTTATTATCCGCGTTATTCCGTCCATAATCATTGACACGGCAACGCCCGAAAGAAGAAGCTGGGTTATGTTTATGCGTCCTCGATGACGCGCAAGGACGTAAACGGCAATTATCGTTGCCGCCGCACCCAAAAACGCGCTTATTGAAAGCGAATACACGCCGAGAAACGAGAATGCGCCGAAAAGCATTCCAAGCGTTGCAAAAGCCGATGCGCCCGACGATACGCCAAGAATAAACGGGTCAGCAAGCTTGTTGCGGACAAGTGCCTGCATCGTAACGCCGCAGACTGCAAGAGATGCCCCAACGATAAATCCGAGCAGCACGCGCGGGAGTCTAAGACCGAGCACAATGCTCTCAGAAAGTGCGTCCCACGTTTTCGGCAGGAATGAGCCGAAAAGCGGTATTTTTGATATCAGCACCTTTGCTGTTGTAAGGGGTGAAACGGATACTGGTCCGACGCCGGTTGCGAGGATTATGCTTAAAAGCGATGCCGCAATAAGGCAAACAATCAAAAGAGACATTTTTGAAACCGCTTTTCTTTGTTCCATTTTTCTCCTTTCCCTGCATAAAAATAAAAAGCACACACCTCTCCTCCGGAAAGGTGCATACCTTCTTAGTATGCATATTCTTTGAAATTTATTATCACAAGGGCTTCTGCCCGAATAATACGCTTCGTGCATATCACATCGGTTATTGTACCATATTCTGCCTTATGTGTCAATACGCGAGTTTTTTATTTCGCAGACACGAGTTTTTTTATTTCGCAGACCGCATCTGCGATAAGCTGTGACATATTCTTATCAGCAACACCTGCAACGATATTTCCGCAATTTTTCATCGGCACAAGCACTCTTTTTGCATCGGCACGCGATATGGCTAGCGCCATTTCAGCTGTGATTTCTCCGAGAAGCGAATCTGCTATGATGATCCCTATCGGCCCGGTTATTATATCCACATTACGGCTACATACCACCACCGCATTTTCTCCTGTCGCACCCTTGTCTGCACCGGCTTTCATCATGGCAGTCGTTGCAATGCTGTTAGTTCCGACGGCAATAACTTGGGCCTCCGGAATGTTTTGTTTTATTCCGGCAACGAGTGCTTTCCCCACACCGCCGCCGTGCGCATCAACAACAAGTATATTCAAAAAAATCTCTCCCGCCTTTTTCTTGCAAACCACCCGTGTTCCATACAGAACACAGGTGGTACAATTTTATATTTATCCCTTGAGTGCGATGCCCTGATCATCAAGAGCTTTGATAATGCCGTCGGCAACCTCCATAACCTCTTCACGCGTGAGTGTTTTCTCGCTGTCCGAGAAAATCATACGCACGGTTATTGACTTTCCGCTCTCGTCGGTATAGGTATCCGCAACCGAAACCTTCTTGATAAGCGGGCAGCTTGCCGCATCAATTGCCACCTTTATCGGTGCAAACTTCTCGGAAACGAACGAAAGGTCAATTTCAATTTCCGGGAAGCGGGACGGCTCTTCATACTTGATGCTTGCGTTTTCAATCTTTGCAAACTCCGAAACATCAATCTCGGCAAATACGATGTTTGCCTTCTTGTCAATCTTCTTTGAAACCTGAGCATTTGCTATACCGATTTCACCGAGGCGGACACCGTTACAGTAAATTGCGTTGAGGTTCTTCGGATGCTTGTAGGAGCTCTTTTCATCGAGCTTTTCAAACGTAAGCTCGCGATGCTTTATATCATCCGTTACAACGGCGAGAATATCGCGAAGCTCAAAATACAGAGCTTCCATATCCTTTGTCTTACTAAAGAGCGTTATTGCTAGCTTCTTGCGTTCATTGCAAAGACCGTCTTCTTTAAGCCCATCCACCGTTCTGCCGATTTCAAATATACCGAAATCAGGAGCGTAAGACGTGTTCGCCTTTATCTGGCAAAGCTGTGTCGGGATGATTGTTTTTCTAATTGTTTTGATGTTCGGATTGGTTGCGTTTACCAGCTCAACATTCGGCTCAATATCAATTCCGAGCGCCTTGTATTCATCATAATACGCCCAGACATACGAATGCGTTTCGTGGAGGGAGAAGCGGTGAACGAGGATATCCTTTATCCTGTCCTCATCCGTCTTTTCCTGTGCGGCGCGCACCGGATAAAGCGGAACAGCGGCAGTGTTTACGGCGAAGTTGTCGTAGCCGTAAATTCTTGTGATCTCCTCGATGATATCAGCTTTCATCGTTACGTCCTTTGTAGCACGCCACGACGGAACGGAAACCTTAAAGCTGTCGCCATCATTCTCAACGCCGAAGCCGAGAGAAGAAAGAGTTTTCACAATGCGGTCGTTTTCAATTTCAATTCCCGTGTAGCGGTCAACAAATGCCTTGTCAAATGTGAGGGAAACATCCTCATAACGGTATGCATATTCATCCGTGAGCGAGCTTGTGATAACTGCTCCGCTGTCGATATCGAGAAGGAGCTTTACAAAGCGCGCAATTGCAGGAACCGTCATTTCGGGGTCAAGGCTCTTTTCATAGCGCTGGGAAGCATCTGTTCTGTGTCCGAGACGCACGGTGGACTTGCGGATAGAGGAAGCATCAAACGTTGCCGACTCCAATGTCAGCGAGCTTGTATCCTCAACGATTTCCGAATCAAGACCGCCCATAATACCTGCAATGGCAACCGGAATGTCACCGTTGCAAATCATAAGCGTGTTCTCGTCGATATCGCGCTCAGCCTCGTCAAGCGTTGTGAATTTAAATGGCTTATCAAATCTCTTTATGCGTATTTTGTCTACCTTTCTTGAGTCAAACGCGTGCATCGGCTGACCCATTTCAAGCATGAGGTAGTTTGTAAGGTCGGCAAGAAGGTTTATTGCACGCATTCCGCAATAGTAAAGTCGGATACGCATATTCATCGGACTTACGTGCTTTGAA
>JAZQSB010000199.1:0-2660 GCA_045629885.1 Eubacteriales bacterium
CGATCCGACTTGGTAAGGCTTGCATTCCCGCCGATAACAACCTCTGACGGTGAAACACCGAGGATATCAGCAAAAAGCGCCTTCATTTCCGGAATGCCGTCAATTCCGCCGTAGTTGCGGACATCGGGAGTGATTCCTGCAACATCGCTGTTTTCAGAAATCGCAGTGAACAGACCCTCGCATATGTCAAGCTGATCCGGTGCCGGCTTTCCTCTTGACATATCAAGCTTTAAACCGCGGGCAACATATGCCGAATAATCTTTCTTAAGGTCTTCATAAAGCCCTTCCGCAGCTTCATGCGACAGTGAACTGTAAGAAATTTTTTCCATATATAAATAACTCCTAAAATAAAATTTACAAAAGCTTGCCGGTACATCTCGGGAACGGAAGAACATCGCGGATGTTTGATATTCCCGTGAGGTACATTATAAGACGCTCAAAGCCGAGGCCGTAGCCCGCATGCTGAACACCGCCGAAGCGACGGAGATTGAGATACCAGTCATAATCCTCGGAAGCAAGACCCATTTCTTGCATCTTCGCAAGAAGCACATCATAGCGCTCTTCTCTCTGGCTTCCGCCAATAAGCTCGCCGATACCCGGAACAAAGAGATCCATTGCCGCAACGGTCCTTCCATCATCGTTCTGGCGCATATAAAAGGCTTTTATCTCCTTGGGATAATTAATAAGGAACATCGGCTTTTTCATAATCTCTTCCGTGAGGAAGCGCTCATGCTCTGTCTGAAGATCACAACCAAAGAATACCGGATATTCAAACTTATCCTTATGCTGCTCTAAAATTTTTATTCCTTCGGCGTATTCCATAACGCCAAAATCGGAATTTACAACGTGTTCAAGACGCTCGATAAGTCCCTTATCAACAAACTGATTGAAGAAGTTCATTTCTTCCTTGCAGTTGTCCAAAACATGGCGGATAACAAACTTGACCATTGCTTCTGCAAGCTCCATATCATCGTTAAGGTCTGCAAAAGCGATTTCCGGCTCAATCATCCAGAACTCTGCAGCGTGGCGTGCAGTGTTGGAATTCTCTGCGCGGAATGTCGGACCAAAAGTATAGGTCTTGCCGAATGCGAGCGCAAATGTCTCTGCCTCAAGCTGTCCGGAAACGGTAAGTGAGGCTTCCCTGCCAAAGAAATCCTTTGAGTAATCCACCTTTCCGTCTTCACTTCTCGGCGGGTTCTCCATATCAAGAGTGGATATTTTAAACATCTCACCTGCACCCTCACAGTCGCTTCCCGTGATAATCGGGGTGTGAGCATACACAAATCCGCGCTCATTAAAGAACTTGTGAATAGCATACGCCGCCTCGCTTCTTACACGGAACACTGCAGAGAACGTGTTTGTTCTCGGGCGAAGATACGTTATTGTTCTCAGAAATTCGAGGGAATGGCGTTTCTTCTGAAGCGGATAATCAGGAGCAGACTCTCCCTCGATGCTGACACACGTAGCCTTAATCTCAAACGGCTGTTTTGCCTCGGGAGTGAGGATAAGCTTTCCTGTAACAACAACGGCACTGCCGACGTTTAAGTGAACAAGCTCTGAAAAGTTTTCAAGCGTATCATCAATAACAATCTGGATACTTTTGAAATAAGAGCCGTCATTAAGCTCAATAAAACCAAACACCTTGGAATCACGGACCGTTCTTACCCATCCGCCGACGGTAATTTCCTTATCCGCAAAGATGCCCGGAGCTGCAAAAATTTCTTTTACATTTGTTAACTTCATTCTTTTCAACTCCAATTGTTCATAAATCTACATACAATATATTAAACCACATTTTTGTCAAAAAGTCTATACAAAAGTTGGAAGAAACATATTTTTTTTGCAAAATTAAATTATCAAAGCAACAGCACGGTTTCAAATCACCCTAAAGTTGTTTGTTTCATATTGGCGAAACCGTTGACAAAACTCCCGTTTTATGATATCTTATATAACAGAATTTGACATTTTTCGGATAAATGTCACACTGAAAAGGTACGGTGAATCGAAATGGTAAAGTGCAAAAAATGCAAAGCTGATTTTAACGAAAACTATATGAACTTCTGCCCCAACTGCGGCGAGGTTCTTCCGAAAGAGAAAAACGTGCGTTTCAATGCAGAAACAAGCTCAGGCTCAGCTTTTTCTAAGCTTTTGGGTATATTCAAAAAAAAATAGCGTTCAAAAACCGGAACCGCCAAACAGTGGTTCCGATTTTCGTTTGACAAAAAGCAAGACTTCTGAGGGGATAAAAACCGCCAAAGCCTTTGCTGTTCTCGCTAATTTAGCATTGCCACTTTTTAATGCATTTTTTGGGAGGTTCGCTAGAAAAGCGATACAAAAATGTTATAAAAAAAATGTGCTTGAATGGTAAAAAACAAACAAGCACATTTTTTTATTTAGTCAAGGATATTTCCGTCTGTGGAAATCGTAACAACTTTCCACGGAATGAATTTTCCGCTCGCCTTGAGTGCATTTTTAACTGCATTCTCAATGCCACCGCAACAGGGCACTTCCATACGGACAACCGTTACACTTTTTATATTGTTGTTTGCAATAATTGCAGTAAGCTTTTCTGTGTAATCGCCAACGTCAAGCTTCGGGCATCCGATAAGAGTTATATGCTTACGCATAAATTCGTTGTGGAAGTTTCCGTAAGCATAAGC
>JAZQSB010000200.1:0-3718 GCA_045629885.1 Eubacteriales bacterium
TTTGTCCTCGCGTTATATGTGGCTGCAGCACATAAGCCTGCACCGGTTTCCGTTATCTGCCCGCCGGAAGCCCCCGCCCCCGCAATAAAGGCATTTGCAAGCAGCTTGCATACACTGTTATCCGAATCCCCCACCGCAACGCGCTCGGCTATCTCACCAACTGTATATCCAAGCTCCATCGCAAGCTCAGGTGTTATTTCGGACACTCCTCCGCTGATTGCATTAAGCTCATTAAAAAGCGGCGGATATGCAAGCGTATCCGGAGATAAATCAGGTTTACGGTGAAAAATATCTGTTCTCATAAAGTATCTCTCCTCCTCTTCAAAGATTATACCCCGCCAAAACAGGTATTAACCGGAAAAGAAGAAAAAACTTGCCGCAAATAACAGAAGAGACTGCTGATTGCAGTCTCTTCTGTTATTATTTCACGCCGTTGTTTTCCAAAATTTCTTCCATCTGACGAACTCTTGCATCCCATGAGCATGCGCGCGCGTACTCAATACGCTTGTTATATTTTGCATCGTCCGACTCTGCAAGTGCACCTTCGCATTTGTTCACGAAATCATCTTCACCATATGCAATGTAAACTGCATCTGCATAACCGAGAACCTGTTCCGGCTGCGGCGTGCTTACAACCGGCTTTCCGGTTGCGAGATATTCGTAAAACTTAAGCGGGCTTACATCGCGCGAGAGATTCCCATCACGGAACACGTTAAGGCACACATCAAAGTTCTGTATGTACGCTGGAAGCTCGTCATACCTTTTAAGTCCAAGAAAATGTATATTGCTATACTGCTTCAGATAATCGAGATTAACCCCCGGCAAAGGCTTTCCCACAAGCACTACCGCCCAATCGGGATGCGTTTTTGCAATATGCCCTATTTTGTCATAATCAATGCATTCCTGAAGCATGCCGACAAAGCCCATTATCGGATGCTTTATCTCCTTCATATCCGCCGGAACTTGAAAAGTTTCATTGGCCGCACGGTTAAAATGCTCAAAATTCACTCCGTTTGGAAGCATTATGGCATTTTTGTTATACTGCAAAAGCGTGTCGTGCAAGCCGATTGCCGTTGAAAACACCGCGTTTGCCTGCTCGCACAAATCCTTTTCAAGACCGTTTACAACATCCTCATTGATAAGTCCCTTGTATGCACTGTGACGATCGACACAGTCATACACAAGCGAGCTGTGCGGAATATGCGGTGCTGCATCAGCAGATGTCGGAGAGTAGCACCACAGAATAGGATTTTCAAATCCGTGAAGTTTCATCTTTTTGCGAACAAAACGTGCCATACGACGCTGGTTTATTTTATTTATAAATCTGCTTTTGTTAAAAAACGGAAGCATCGGCGGAGTTGCATATACTGTGAGATTCTCTCTTGCGCCCACTTCCCCCGGCTTGCGGTACATAAAAAGCCTTTTCCACGCCGTTTTGTCCTTTAACGGCGCAAGATATGTAACCGGTGGGTCAAAATACAGAATTTCATCTGCCGAAATTCTGTTCATTACGTGTTGCTTTCTCGTCGGAAACGGATGATAACAACTTGTGGAAAGACATACTATTTTGTTCATTTCTCGCTTACCTCTTTTATATGAAAAATTTTCTCAGCTCTTCTGTGTTCTGCTTTTCATTTTTGCGGAGCGTAACGCACGCACGCTTCATTGCATCGTTATATTCCGTATCTCGTGCCGTGCGGTCAATGAAAGCCTTCAGAATTTCCGCATTGCACGCTTCATACCCAACGCACATTTCTCTGCCGATATAATTCATAAATCCAGTTACCTTATGGTCATAGGCAATGCCGATTGTCGGCACGCCGTGCCCTGCTGCGAAAACAAGCGCATGGAGGCGCATTGCCATAACGACGTGCATTTTCGACAGTATTCCGATAACAGAGTGAACGTCATACTCCCTGCGCACGATAACCGACGGAGCCAGAATTTTTTCCGCAAGTCTCTCCGCAACAGGTAAATCCTTTTTGCGTTCCATGGGGATGAGCGCAATTTTTAATCCGTGCACCGATGCCGCATAGTCTGCCGCAACAGCTATTTCATCAAGCACAGCATCAATATTCTTCCAGTTGCGCATACAAAGACAAAGATATTTTTCATCAGGAGATAATCCCTCAGCACTGAGGACCGCATTTATTTCCAAATCACTTGCCGGCGCAATCCCGAGCGTGGGGTCTGCCGCGAGCTTCATTTTAGGGCAAGTGACCTTCATATTACGAAGCTCATCGAAAGAGTCTGGGTCGCGGAGAGTGATGCAATCAACATGCTTGTTAATCACCCGTGCTGCAAGAGCACGGTTTTTCTTTCTCCTAACCGGACCTATACCGCAGCCGTACATCATTACCTTACATCCGCAAAGCCGCGCTGATGCAAGGGTCAGAAGATAAAAATACAGCGAACGGCTTGAGGTTGAGTCCTGAATAAGGCTTCCGCCGCCGTTTATATACAAGTGCGATCTGTAAAAAGCACGGAGCATTTTAAATATATTGAAAGTATATATTGACCGCACTCGGTATCTCTTTTTGGTTTCTACCGGATTTTTTGACATGACGCATATTTCCGAATCTGGGCAGACCTCGCGTATTTCGCGGATAACCGCTTTAAGTATCGCATCATCTCCTGCATTCCCCCTGCCGTACGAACCGCAGATGGTAACCTGAGTTCGTTTTTTCTTCTTGTGCGAATACATTTCAAGCGCTCGTGTGTATATTGAAAGCTGCTCTGAAATCATCGCTTCAAAGGAATACTTTGCACTTGCTTTTTCATACAGCTTGTCCGCATATTCGCGGCATTTGTCGCGGTCGTTGTACAGCGTTTCCAGATGCCGCGCAAGCCCCTGCACATCTCCTACATCAAAAAGAAGACCGTTAATACCATTATCAATTACCTCCGGCATTGCACCGACAGGCGTTGACACCATTGTACATTTCGCGCGCGCAGACTCCAGAATGCTGTACGGAAATCCCTCACTTACCGATGAGATAACGCTTATATCAACAGCGTTTAGGAATGAATCCATATCATCTATCCACCCGACGAAAATAACTCTGTCGGAAAGACCAAGCTCTGAAACAAGAGCATGCAGCATTTCTGCCTGCTCACCATCGCCGCCGAGAAGCAAATACAGCTCCGGACAGTTTTCCCGAAGCGAGGCAACCGCACGCACAGCAGTCGCAATATCCTTTACCGGATGAAAACGCGCTGCGATTCCGCAGACAACTGTGTTTTCGGTGGGCTGTATTCCGAAACGTGCAAGATACTCTTCCCTCGACACCTTTGAAGTCCGCGGCGTTTTGAAATCAATACCGTTATTGAGTGTGTAAAGCTTGTGCGGGTCAAACCCACGCTCAATAAGAAGATCCACAAACGCATCCGTAACCCCGATATATCCGTCAAGGGCACGTAGCGCAACCGTGTTGAGCAGACCGTTTGTAAGAAGCTTTATAATGTTACCCATATAGTCAAGCCGGTAATCGCTGTGAACAGTGGTGATAACCGGCACTCGGATGTGGCGTTTTATAAGCGTTGCCATAACGTTTGCCTTTGCACCGTGGCAGTGAATAATATCAAAATTCCCCTCATCGATCACTTTCTTCAGTTCCCGGTAGGCCCGGATATTTCCCGCCTTCCAGGGGATCCGCTCAAAGGGAATTTCATAAAAGGCATCACAATGAGGAATATTCAGTTCTTCGGGATTTTCATA
>JAZQSB010000201.1:0-7805 GCA_045629885.1 Eubacteriales bacterium
GCCGAAAAGGTAGAGCTTCGCAAGCCCAATATTGAAGGATTTTATATGAAGGACGGCAGAATTCTCAATCTTCTGGGAGAGGGGAGGCTTGTAAACCTTGCTGCGGGCAACGGGCATCCGGCGGAGATTATGGATTTAAGCTTTGCCGTTCAGGCACTTATGATGGAGCATATTGCAGCGCTTCAGGAAAAGCTTTCACCTGCGCTGTATGAAGTACCTTCGGAGATTGACAGGCTTGTTGCAAGCGAAAAGCTTGCCGCCGAGGGAATAAAAATTGACGCGCTTACAAAAGAGCAGGAAGAATACCTTAAATCGTGGTAAATAAAATAATAAGGACGAATGCAGTGCATTCGTCCTTATTATTTTATTAATTCTTTTCTTTGAGAAGATCGCGGATTTCGGAGAGAAGCTTTTCCTCTGCTGACGGCTCCGGCTCAGGTGCGGGAGCGGCAGGAGCCTCTTCCTTTTTTCTGCGAAGCTTATTAATCATCTTGACAACGCAGAAAAGGCAGAATGCAATGATGAGGAAGCTGATTATGCTGTTTATAAATTTACCGTACATAACGGCGTTTACAACAACGGAACCGTCCTCAGCCACTGTTTCGGAAAGCTTTATGCAGTAGCTTGAAAAATCAAGACCGCCGCAAAGTAAGCCAACGAGCGGCATGATGATATCATTTACGAGCGAATCAATGATAGATTTGAATGCGGCACCGACAACAACACCGACTGCCATGTCAATTACGTTTCCGCGTGCGATAAATTCTTTAAATTCCCCAAAAAACTTTTTCATATGTGTCAACCCACCTGTAATTATTTATTTCTTTTTTATTCAGAAAATGTTTCTTTCAAAGAGCCGGCAAGACCTGCGAGTCCTTGAATCTCGGACGGAATAATAAGCTTTGTTGCCTTGCCGTCCGCAGCCGCCTGAAATGCTTCAAGAGCTTTTAATTTAATGACAGACTCACTTGGGTTTGCTTCGTTAATGAGCGTGATTGCCTTGGCAAGAGCTTCCTGAGTTTTCATAATGGCTGCTGCCTGACCTTCAGCCTCAAGAATCTGTTTTTCCTTTTCGCCCTCAGCATCAAGAATTTTCGATTGCTTTGCTGCATCGGCGCGCAGAATAAGCGCCTGTTTTTCGCCCTCGGCTTCAAGAATCTGTGACTGTTTCACGCCTTCTGCTTTGAGAATTGCCTGACGGCGTTCGCGCTCTGCTTTCATCTGTTTTTCCATCGCATCCTGAATTTCGCGTGGCGGAATGATGTTTTTAAGCTCTACGCGGTTTACCTTAATGCCCCACGGGTCTGTAGCTTCGTCAAGGATTGTTCGCATCTTTGCGTTGATGGTATCGCGCGAGGTAAGCGTTTGGTCAAGCTCAAGATCACCGAGGATGTTGCGGAGCGTTGTTGCCGTAAGGTTTTCTATTGCGGAAATCGGGCGCTCAACACCGTAGGTGTAAAGCTTTGGATCGGTTATCTGGAAATAGACAACGGTATCAATCTGCATTGTAACATTATCCTTCGTGATAACAGGCTGTGGCGGAAAATCAGCCACTTGCTCCTTTAAGGAAATCGGACGGCGGACACGCTCAATGAACGGAATCTTAAAGTGCAGACCGACATTCCAGGTGGTCTGATACGCACCGAGGCGCTCGACGATTCTCGCCGATGCCTGCTGGACGATAACGATGTTTGAAACAACGACAATAAGCGCGAGGACAACGAGAATAAATACTATAACTCCCATAATTTTTCTCCCTTCTTTTTTATATGTGGTCTATTTAAAGCTTAACAATGAGCTTTACTCCCTCAATTCTGACAGCGGTGACGGTGCTTCCAGACGGAATAACATCACCGTTTTCGCTTTTTGCGCTCCATACTTTACCTGAAATCTTCACAGAACCTGTACCCGCAAGGTTGTCGATCTGGTCATCGACAGTGCCTTTTTCACCGATAAGCATATCGGTGTTGGTCGGGGTGGTACGGAGAAGAATTTTCTTTTTGATGAGCGGGCGGGTAATGATAAGCGCCGCAACGGAAAAGACAAGGAAAACCGTTATCTGAAGCCATGGTGTAGCGTGAAGCGCGGCGGCAATAAGCGCGGCAAGAGCGCCGATTGAAAACCATATAGAAACGATGCCGACCGTAAGCGCCTCAATGATGCCGAAAAAAATTACGGCACCCAGCCAGAGATAAACATTTGTCATAAAAATCCCTCCTTGTAATCAGTATAACGGATAAACGTGGTATAGTCAAGCTAATTGCGGTAAAGCGCAACGTTTTCTATAATTCCGTTTTCAGTGTGGAGCATAAAGTTTGATGCATCCTCGTTGTACCAGCAATAAATTTTGTCCATATCAAGAGGACCGTCGTCATCATAGGTACAGGAAAGCTCAAGCGGCACGGAACCCATAATTTTTATTGCGTTTTCAACCGTCATATCGGATTTTATTTCGGGGATTTTTTCGTCGGAATATCTTCCGGAAAACGGAATGAGATTTTTCTTTGAGTTGAAGAAAAGCATCTTGGTCTCTACGATCCCATCGTCATATATTACGGAAACTCCGGCAGATTTTGTTTCGTTATAGTAGTTTATATACTTAACATCGCCGTAATTGTCGCGTTTAGGCTCACCTGTGCCGAACTTTTCCTCTACTTGCGCACGCGTCATATCGCGCCCGACTGCATCATAGAGAGAGTAAAGCTCTTCTCTTGTTGCAGGAGCGGGAAGGTTTTCATCCGGTTTGTCGTCAACATCGGAAAAATCGTTGGGAAGGCAGGCGGCGAGAGTGAGAAGAAGCGCGAGGGTGAGAAGCATTTTTGTAAATTTTTTCATTTTTTGAAAGTCTCCCGTTTTTTATTTTCCACAAACTACCGCGAAATAACGCAGAAGTTCGGAGAATACTAATCATTGTAGAGGAAGTGATTTTATGACGATGAGTCCGTTTTGCAAGGGCATGACGGCGGGATTGATTGTCGGAACTACGCTCACTGTGGCGCTTATGCCAAAGAAGACAAAAACGTGCAAATGTATAAAGCACAGCACGGGGAAGATTTTAAAGGGAGCCGGAAGCGTGATAGACAGCCTTCAATCAATCCTGTAGAAAAAAGGGCGGGGAAAACCTCGCCCTGTACATATATAGTATAACATATTTAAAACAAAAAGTGTGAAAAAATTTTTGCAATTTTATAATTTCACATTTTGTTACTCTACTGTTACTGATTTTGCAAGATTTCGAGGTTTGTCGATACTGCAGCCGCGTGCAACGGCAATGTAGTATGCAAAAATCTGCATCGCTACAACCGTAAGCGAGGGTGAGAATTTCTCAAAGCAGGTAGGCACGGTAAACAGATGGTCGGAAACGCCGGAAAGAACGGCAAGCGTATCCTCAGAGGCGATTGTGAGAACGCAGGCACCGCGCGCCTTGACTTCTCGTATGTTGCTCACCATCTTTTCGGCAAGCGATTTTTGCGTTACGATTGCAACGACAAGGGTGTCGTTCTGGATAAGCGCGATTGTTCCGTGCTTAAGCTCGCCGGCAGCATAGGCCTCACTTCGGATATACGAAATTTCCTTGAGCTTCAGCGACCCCTCAAGACCTGCCGCATAGTCAACTCCGCGTCCTAAAAAGAATATGTCCTTGTGGTTATGAAAGCGCGATGCGAGATATGAAAGTGTATTCGTATTGCCGATAACCGCTTCAATTTTTTCCGGAATAAGAGATAGTTCCGATGCGAGAGCCTTTTCTTCATCGGAAGAAAGAACACCGCGCACAGCGGCAAGGCGGGTTGCAAGCATATACAGCATAA
Source organism: Eubacteriales bacterium (assembly GCA_045629885.1). GTDB lineage: Bacteria > Bacillota > Clostridia > Oscillospirales > JAAYXM01 > SIG480. The sequence continues at coordinate 3,810 of JAZQSB010000201.1, forward strand.
TAAGCTGGGTGGAATATGCCTTTGTTGTGGCAACAGCAATCTCGGGACCTGCCCATGTATACAGCACAAAATCTGCTTCACGCGCAATTGTGCTGCCGACAACATTTATAATTGCAAGGGTACGCACTCCGCGCCGTTTTGCTTCGCGCATTGCTGCGAGAGTATCTGCCGTTTCTCCGGACTGGCTGATGACAACACAGAGGTCGTGCCCGGAGACAATAGGCTCACGGTAACGGAATTCTGATGCAAGGTCAACCTCGACGGGGATTTTCGCAAGAGATTCTATGACGTATTTTGCAACTGTACCCGTATGGTAAGCCGAACCGCAGGCTATGATATGGATGCGGGAAATATCCTTTAAAAATTCCTCCGGGATATCGGTATCAAGAACAACCCTGCCGTTTTCAAGGCGTGGAGAGACAGTGTCACGCACGGCTTTGGGCTGTTCGTTTATCTCCTTGAGCATAAAATGCTCATAACCGCCTTTTTCTGCCGCTTCAACGCTCCAGTTTACGGTCATGCGTTCTTTTTCGACAGGTTCAAGGTCAGAGTTATAGATGGTTACGCAATCCGTTGAAAGGCAGATTATTTCGCCATCATCAACCGTGTAGTAATCTCTTGTGTAAGAGAGGAAAGCTGGAATGTCCGAGGCAATGAAGTTTTCACCCTCGCCAAGCCCCACGATAAGCGGGCTGTCAAGCCTTGCGGCGATAATCTCGCCCGGGCGGTCTGCACAGAGAACACCGAGGGCGTATGAGCCGCGAACTTTAGTGGTGACCTTTGACAGAGCCGCAAGGATATCACCATCGTAATAATAGTCAAGAAGATGGGCGATTACTTCCGTATCGGTTTCGGAGCGGAAATGATACCCGCGCTTTATAAGGCGAGCCTTGAGCTCTGCATAGTTTTCAATAATGCCGTTGTGAACAACTGCGATTCTACCGTCTTCGGAAAGATGAGGATGCGAATTTTCATCTGTAGGTTCACCATGGGTCGCCCAGCGCGTGTGACCGATACCGCACTGTGATGAGAAATCCGAAAGCCCATTTATTTTGCTTTCAAGTTCGTTTATTCTGCCTCGGGTTTTGACAACGCGGATGTCACCGCTGTCAAATGCTGCAATACCTGCAGAGTCATAGCCTCTGTATTCAAGACGTTTTAAGCCATTGAGAAGTACGGGGAGCGCATCTGCACTTCCCGTGAAACCAACTATACCGCACATTTTAATTAAATCCTTTCTTTAAGCAGAGGGGAGAAAAATTCCCCGACGGCACATTAGAAGATTTAGCGTGCCGCCGCCGCTGCAAGCGTGCCATTTGTCACCGCAGTTACCCGTGGCTTTTGAGACACACCCCGTATCTGTCCGCAGCGAAGGGGACAGGGGAGCATCCGCCGAATGGTTCGATATGGCATATTGTATGCAAAAATAAGAATAATATGCCGAAACTCCCACCTCGTCAACCCGATAACATCCCGTCTTCGGGTCCCGGCGCTTTATATGTATTCATCCGTTTTTATTCAATAGGCAATCACCTCATAATTGATAAATATATCACATAGTATACACCCGAACGGTGTTTTTTTCAAGCAACTTTTGTTTACAAATTCCGGTTGACCGTGAAAGGGACGTTTTGTCGCAGAGCAGGTACAAGGTTTATCCCGATTCTGAAAAGTGCAAAAAAGTGCCCGCGCTCCGCTTTAAACGGAGGCGCGGAAGGCGGAGATTACGGTTCGCGCACGGCTTCGATATGGATAAGCCGTGCGTTTGTGTAATCATAGGTGCTCATTCGTCTTGCAAAAGCATCGCGCGTGTGTGCGGCGAGAAGTATGTTTTGAGGATTAGGGTTTCTGCCTGTTCCAACAACAAGAAGCGTATGTGTAAAATCTTCACTTCCGTTGTAAGCAAACTGCATAACATCACCTGGTCGCACCTCGGAAAGCTCTGCCTGAGTGCCATACGGTCCGGGACCTTCGTTTGTTGTCATAAAGTCATAGAAAAAACGCACGCTCGTCCAAGCGGGTGCTCTCATATCGGGAGAGATGTAGTACCAACCGGTGTCAGGGGTGAAGTTCATAACTCCCGAACCTGCGTAAACGCATTGCGAAACGAAGTTTGTGCAGTCACCGCCAAGCTCATCGAAGTTGTAATACGCAGGATTACGGCGAAAAGCCCATCGGCGGGCGTACCGCACCGCGGCAAGTCTGTTATATTCCAAAAAAATCAGCCTCCTTATGCATTATATGCAAGGAGGCGTGATGTGGTTAAAGGAATTGTTGAAATTAAGAGCTTTTCAGGTGGAAATGCGTGCGGAAACTAAATGCATTACAACCACAAATAAATCAGGCGCAGGAAAAATCAAAAAATACAAATGTGGTCTCCCATTTTGGGAGACCACATTTTAAAATTAGTCTTCTTTTTTCTCTTCTGCTTCGCGCTTTGCAAGGTCGTTGTAAGCATCCTTACGTGAGAAGTTTGTTCTTCCCTTATCGTCGATGCCCATAAACTTAACCCATGTCATATCGCCGACGTTGAGAACATCCTCAACCTTCTCTACACGGCGGTTTTCAAGCTTGGAAATATGAACCATACCATCCTTACCCGGAGCAATTCCAACGAATGCGCCAATCGGGATAACGCGGACAACCTTACCGTAGTAAAGCTCACCGACAACCGGATCAAGAACGATTGTCTCAATAACCTTTTTTGCGTTTTTGCAGGCTTCGATGTCGATAGCGGAGATGTAAACATTTCCGTCGTCCTCAATATCAATCTTAGCACCTGTGTCTGCAACGATCTTCTGGATAACGCTGCCGCCCTTACCGATAACATCGCGGATTTTTTCCGGATCAATCGTCATATGCATCATCTTCGGAGCGTACTTTGAAAGCTCGTTTCTCGGCTCTGCAATACACGGGAGCATAATCTCATCAAGGATGCGGTATCTTGCATCACGTGTGATGGTGAGTGCACTCTTAATGATTTCCGGAGTAAGACCGTCAATCTTAAGATCCATCTGGATAGCGGTAATACCGGCTTTTGTACCTGCAACCTTGAAGTCCATATCGCCGTAGAAGTCTTCTACGCCCTGGATGTCGATAAACGTAAGCCACTTATCCTCGTCGGTTACAAGACCACAGGAGATACCTGCAACAGGAGCTTTAATCGGAACACCTGCATCCATAAGGGCGAGCGTGGAACCGCAGATAGAACCCTGAGAGGTAGAACCGTTGGAGCTTAATACCTCGGAAACGAGGCGGATGCTGTACGGGAACTCTTCCTCGCTCGGGATAACCGGCCCAAGTGCGCGCTCTGCAAGAGCACCGTGACCGATTTCACGTCTGCCCGGACCGCGGCTCGGACGAGCCTCACCGACGGAGTAGGACGGGAAGTTGTAGTGGTGGATATATCTCTTGAATTCTTCTTCGTAGATTGTGTCAAGCTTCTGCTGGTCAGCAATTGTGCCGAGGGTTGCGACGGTGAGAACCTGAGTCTGACCGCGTGTGAACATACCGCTTCCGTGTGTACGCGGGAGAACGCCGACTTCAGCTGCGAGCGGACGGATTTCATCAAGCTGTCTGCTGTCTACGCGCTTGCCCTCGAGGAGCCACTTGCGGACAACAATCTTCTGGAGCTTGTAGATGCACTCGCCGAGATACGTCTCAATCTCAGGATATTTTTCGGAGTATTCTGTGATAAGCTCGTCGGAAAGAACCTTGAAGCGCTTGTCGCGGATTGTTTTGTCGTCTGTATCCATACCTGCGCGGACGCGGTCAAGGATGTTTGCACGAAGCTCTTCAAACAGCTCGTTGTCAAACGGAACCTGCTCATATTCAAACTTCGGAAGGCCGATTTCAGCCTTGATTTCAGCAATAAATGCAACAAGCTTCTTGATTTCTTCATGAGCGAGCATAATAGCATCGAACATAATGTCTTCAGGAATCTGGTCAGCACCGGCTTCAATCATGACGACCTTCTCTGCGGTACCTGCAACTGTG
>JAZQSB010000202.1:0-4937 GCA_045629885.1 Eubacteriales bacterium
GTTGTTCGCGGTCCCGCGATTGAGGCGCAGATGATAGAAACAATGGTGCTCCTTACAATAAACCATCAGAGCCTTATTGCAACGAAGTCAAACCGCATTGTCCGCGCGGCACAGGGACGTCCGGTTATGGAATTTGGTTCCCGCCGCGCCCAAGGCTATGACGGTGCAATCTATGGCGCGCGCGCAGCATATATCGGCGGATGTGTAGGAACGGCTTGCACAATATCGGAGCGCGATTTCGGTGTTCCTGCTACAGGAACAATGGCACATAGCTGGATCCAGATGTTCCCGACGGAGCTTGATGCTTTCCGCGCGTACGCGCGCACATATCCGGATAACTGCGCATTTCTCGTGGATACTTACAATGTGCTGAAATCCGGTATCCCAAATGCCATAAAGGTGTTTGATGAGGAGCTTAAACCCCGTGGTTGTCGGCCGAAGAGCATCCGTATCGACAGTGGTGATATGACTTACCTTTCAAAAAAAGCGCGCAAGATGCTTGATGATGCCGGATATCCCGACTGTAAAATCATTGCTTCCAATGCACTGGATGAATATATTATCCGCGATATCATCATGCAAGGGGCGCAGATAGACATTTTTGGCGTAGGTGAGCGGCTTATCACCTCGCGCAGTGAGCCGGTTTTCGGTGGAGTGTACAAGCTTGTAGGCGTTGAAGAAGACGGTGAAATAATCCCGAAAATCAAGCTTTCAGAGAATATCGAAAAAATCACGCTTCCGGGATTTAAGCAGGTCTGGCGGCTTTTTGATAACGAGAGCGGCAAGGCGATGGCGGATGTTATCACTCTCCACAACGAGGTTATAGACAGTAACACGCCGTATGAGCTTTTCCACCCGGAGCATACATGGAAGCGCAAGACGATTGAAAATTTCACGGCACGCCCACTTCTTGGAAAGATTTATGATAAGGGACAGTGCGTATATAAAGACCGCACGATTGAGGAAATCCGCGACTACTGCGCGAAGTCGACGGACGAGCTGTGGGCAGAGGTCTGTCGCTTTGAAAACCCGCACAAGTACATCGTTGACCTATCCGAAAAGCTCTGGACCGTGCGCAAAAACCTTCTTGATACGCATTAAAACAGGAATAAAAAAGAACGCAAAAAGTTCATCTTTTTGCGTTCCTTTTATGTCAATACCCTTTTTAGGCATCTGTACACAGCTCCTCAAGATAGCGCACGGCGCTCATTGCATCGGGAGCGTAAAAGTCTGCACCGATTTTTTCGGAATATTCCGGCGTGAGAACTGCACCGCCGACAAATACCTTGCACCACGGCGCACACTCCCTCAAAAGCTTTATCGTTTCTTCCATAGCCGGAACCGTGGTAGTCATAAGTGCAGAAAGCCCCACGTAAGAAGCACCGGTTTCACAGACCTTTTCTGCAATTTTTTCGGCAGCAACGTCACGACCGAGGTCAACAACATCGTAGCCGTAATTTTCAAGAAGAAGTTTAACTATATTCTTGCCGATGTCATGGATGTCGCCGCGTACCGTGGCAAGGACGAACTTCGCCTTTGACGGTGACTTTTCGCTTCCTGCCGGCATTGCGTCTTTAATTTTTTCAAACGCGCTCTTTGCCGCTTCGGCGCTCATAAGAAGCTGGGGAAGATATACGGTTTTATTCTCAAATCCGCGGCCAACGGTGTCAAGAGCAGGAATAATTTCGTTGGTTACAATATCAAGCGGTGCCGTATTTTCAAGAAGCGATGCGCAGACCTGACCTGCTTTGTCACGGAGTCCGCGTATTATCGCCTCGGAAAGTTTTGAGGTGAAATTGGTATCGTGTTTCTCTGCAGTGACAGGCACCTGTTCAGCGGTCATAAAGCTGTTTGCCGCAGAAATATAATCGGCACAGTTGGTGTCGAGCCCCTTAAGTGCGCGGTAGGTGAAATAAGTTCTCATCATATCCGCGGAATAGGGGTTCATAATGGCAGCAGAAAGCCCGTTTTCAAGCGCAAGCGCAAAGAATGTTCCGTTTATCGCATCGCGGTATGGAAGCCCGAATGACACGTTTGAAACGCCGAGAGAGGTGTGAACGCCAAGCTCATCCTTTATGCGTTTGAGAGACTTAAGCGTTGAAATTGCGGCGGATGAGTCCGCGCTGATTGTCATAGCAAGCGTGTCGAAGATAATATTCTTTTTTGCAACGCCGTAACGCCCGGCAACGGAAAGAATTTTCTTCGCGATTTCAAAGCGAGCGTCTGCCGTTTCAGGAATCCCGTTTTCGTCAAGTGTAAGTGCAACGACAACACCGCCGTATTTTTTGACGAGCGGGAAGATTGAGTGCATGCTCTCTTCCTTTCCGTTTACCGAGTTTATCATTGCTTTGCCGTTATAGCGCCTCAGTGCACTTTCCATCGCATCGGCATCGGAGGTGTCAATTTGAAGCGGCAGGTCGCTTATCGCCTGAAGCTCGCACACCGTATTGGTGAGCATCTGTTTTTCATTGATATCGGGAATGCCTACATTTACATCAAGCGCGTGAACTCCCTTTTCCTGCTGTTTTACTCCCTCTGCGAGGATGTAGTTCATATCATTTTCTAAAAGCGCCTGCTTAAAGCGCTTCTTGCCGGTGGGGTTAATGCGTTCTCCAATGAGAACCGGGGCGTCGCCGAACGTTACCCCATGGGTATATGATGAAATAACAGTCAGATTTTTGTCGGTGATTTCAGACGGAGCGATACCCTTTGTCTTTTCGACAACTTTTTTTATGTACTCCGGTGTTGTGCCGCAACAGCCGCCCACGATGCGCACGCCAAGCTTTATAAGCTCACACACTTCATCTGAAAATTCGTCTGCGTCAACATCAAAGACAGTCTTGCCTGAAACGGATTTCGGAAGTCCTGCATTGGGCTGAAAAACAACGGGTACGGAGGAAACAGCAAGAAGTCTCTCCATAACACCGCGGAGCTGGCGCGGACCGAGCGAGCAGTTTGCACCGATAGCATCCGCACCCATACCCTCGGAAAGCGCAACCATTGCCTCGGGTGTTGCACCCGTCATAAGCTTTCCGTCCTCACCGTAAGCGTTGGAAACGATTACGGGCAGGTCGCAATTTTCCTTTACTGCAAGGAGCGCCGCTTTTGTTTCGTAGCTGTCGTTCATCGTCTCTATTATAACGAGGTCGGCACCGTATTTTGCACCAAGGCGCACGGTTTTCGCAAAAAGGCTTACCGCGTCCTCAAAATCAAGGTCACCGAGCGGCGCAAGAAGCTTGCCGGAGGGACCGATGTCCAGCGCAATAAATTTTTCCTGAAACGAAAAACTTTCCTCTTTTGCACGGCGCGCATTTAAAAGTGCGGCGCAGATAATTTCTTCAAGCTCTGTCTCATCAAACTTCAGTGTGTTTGCACCGAATGTGTTTGCGGTTACAACATTGCTTCCCACATCAAAATACGCTTTGTGTATATCTTGTATAATGTCCGGATGAGTGATGTTCCAACGCTCCGGAAGCTCACCGGGGGAAAGACCGCGCCCCTGAAGAAGCGTTCCCATTCCGCCATCAAGACAAACAATATTATTTTTTAAAAATTCTGAGAAGTTCATATGTTTCCTCCTATCCCCGCAAAAGCCGTAACGGATTTTGACGGAGACATCAAAAGACTGTCGTTTAAGTACACACCGATGTTTTTCTGGCAGTTCAGAACAGAAAAAATATCCTTCTGGACGTTCAGCGAAAGGTCACCGTAGCCAGGAGAAAAACGAGGCTTTAAAACTGTGTTGTTCTCAATTTCAAAATTCATGCAGAACATATCGCAAAGTGACTCAACTCGCTCAGACCCCAGTGCCTGAAGCATTACGGCACGCGAAGGCGAAAGGCGAGTATGTTTTGCAATAAGGCGGTCAAGCGCCGTGCCGACGGTTGCGGAAAAGAGAATAACCTGCCCGCATCCCGAAAGATTTTTTGAAAGCTTTTCTGACTGCACCGAAAAGAGACCGAAATCGCATATATCTCCCTGTATTATTGCATCAAGTATGCAATAACAAACCTTGTATGTAAAAAGTGGTTCTGCTTCATCCACACAGTTGTGAAGAAGGTCAAGCATCTCAAAGTCCCCCCGAGCGCACCCCGCATAGCGTAGAGCCTCGCGCACGTTTATGTTTGGCGCGGGGTATGTTTTTGTTATTACTTCCATAGTTATTTTCCAAGGATATCGGAAAGATTGCTCTGAATTTTCTCTGCGATATCCGGCTTATTCATAGAGTAGACGTGGATATTTGTAATTCCGTTTGCGTAGAGGTCAATAATCTGGTCTGTTGCATATGCAATGCCGGCTTGCTTCATTGCCGCCGGGTCCGGACCGAATTTATCTACAAGGCTTTTAAAGCGCTGTGGCATAAATGAGCCGGAAAGCTTGATTGCGCGCTCAACCTGATTTGCGTTGGTTATCGGCATAATGCCCGGAACAATAGGAACAGTAATTCCGGCTTCGCGGATTTTATACAGGAAATTGTAAAGCAGGTTGTTATCAAAGAACATCTGCGTTGTAAGAAAATCACATCCAGCGTCAACCTTCTCTTTAAGACGTGCGATATCGTCCTTCTGATTTTCGCTCTCCGGATGTATTTCCGGATAACACGCACCCGCGATGCAAAAATCCTCATCAGCCTCGCGAAGCTCGCAGATAAGGTCAATTGCATGGGTGTAGTCCCAGCGGCTTCTGTCTTCGTGTATCTTATCCTCAGGGATATCGCCGCGCAGCGCCATAATGTTCTGGATGCCAGCGGCTTTGATGTTTTCAATCATATTCGGCACAGTTTCTGTTGTGGAGGACACACAGGTAAGGTGTGCAAGCGTGGGAACATTGTAGCGCGCCTTTATGTTTTTGGCGATGTCAAGCGTGTAGCGGCTTGTGCCGCCACCGGCGCCGTAGGTGACACTCATAAAAGACGGACGAAGCTTTGCAATTTCTTC